>CAMZLC010000188.1 GCA_947311605.1 uncultured Sulfurovum sp. | reverse complement strand
CTCTACGATCTGACCATTTGCGAGTACCGCGGTTGCTGTAAAGTCCGGAGCTTTTTTTGTCACTAACATGTTGTTTCCTTGATAATAATTTTTATTGGTAGCGAAAGTATATCCTATAATTATTAATATAGGATAAATTTTATCCTATATTTTAAAATATAACTTATAATAGCATATTTTTGATAGATTATAATTATATTGGCATTTTTAATAAAGTATTTAAGAGAAGATAGATGCCCCCCCACAAGAGGGCATAAGGTATTTTAGTCGAATGCAGGCTTTGGTGTTTTAATTGTGCTTTCCGGTAATTGCGGGTATTTCACCTCTGGCTTGCGACCCTTGAGTGAACCGAAGAATGTAACAATTTTGCCTGCCTCTTCATCGGAGATCTTAATACCAAGCTGCACACTCCCCATTTCCTTGACGGCATCAGCAAGATCCCATATAGCACCATTATGGAAATAGGGTGCTGTCTCAGTGATATTGCGAAGCGTTGGTGTTTTGACCATACCTTTAGCATCACCTTTAAAGTCACCCACTTTTGCAAATTTATACTTTGCAGCAAGTCCAAACGGCTGCATAGTGCCGCCCAATGCTATACCAGTATGGCAGTTCGCGCACCCTTTATCCAAGAAGACTTTCAGTCCATCTTTCTCTGCAGCAGACAAGGCATCTGCTTTGCCATTGAGAAAGTCATCAAATCTAGATGGGGTGACCAGTGTTCTCTCAAAGATTCCTATTGTAGAGGTGATTTTTTCAAAATCTATTTTAACATTATCCCCATAAGCTTTCTTGAATTCAGCCACATAAGCAGGGATGGAGTTTATTCTTTCTTCTACTAAAGATTTGGGTGCTGCCATTTCTGGTCCTGCCTGCATTGGTCCCTGAGCCTGATCCTCCAGATGGGGACTTCTGCCATCCCAGAACTGTGCTTTAGAAAACACAGAGTTGTATACAGTTGGTGAATTTAAATGATGGGGGTTTGCTGTCCATTTATGTCCTACTGCTGCCGGCACACCATCGGCACCTCCTAACCCAAGATTGTGGCAAGTATTACATGAAATAATGCCACTCTTGGAGAGTCTGGGCTCAAAGTACAATCGTTTACCAAGCTCTACTCTGGTATCAGTGATGGTGCCATTGGGATCCACAAGCTTAGCAAGCTCTGCCCTGTTTGTAGGGATTGCCATGAGCCCTTTTTGTTTGGCCATATCGACAACAGATGCTGCACCAAACACACACGAAGAGGCCACAACTGCTATGGCGGCTACTTTACTTATTTTCATCTTTTCCTCCTAATAGTCTAGATGTAAAGAATTATAAGATAAAGTTCTTTATAAGATAATTAATATTATCTGGTTATTATTAATTGATTTATTTTACACTGACAAAAAAGAATATGCCTCTGCCAAATGTCTCTCAAAATCATCAAATCTGTGTGTGCCACCCTCATCGACGGTGATCTCTGCGCCCCTATAGTACTCTGCTGCCACTCTGTAGTCCAGTATCTCATCACCCGTCTTGAGGAAGAGTTGATAATTCGCTACTGTGGGTCTGGGGACTATATACTGACTGAGCTGCTCCATATAGACCTCTTTCCAAGTGAACAACTCTCCGTCGTGGGTCTCGTTCTTTCCAAGATACTCCCCCAATGTCTCATATGGTCGTACCGATGGATTGATCAGTGCACACTTGAGAGCATATTTTCCGAGAGATATGTTGCATAAAACCCTCCCAGAGAACTTGCCATAAGCGCATGTATCTCATACTCCTCAATGATCTGCTCCAATGTCCGAATAGCCTGTACCGGCACATAGGAGAATTTGGCAATATGGATTTTTTCTCCATAGTAGGTCTTGAGCTGCACCGCTTTGGCAGAATTTTCTGTACTTCTGAATCCATGTATATTATATAGTATCATCTAACTCTCTTTTTTGTAGAAATTTTTCTGTGCCACTCGACACCATCCACGCACTCAATCCCCAGCCCAGGTTTTTCAGACAGGTGAATCTCTGCACCACCAAAGTATGCGCCGCCTCTGACAGGAGAGTCTCCGCAGAGTATCGGTGCATCCAGATCGTAGAGTATGACCGTCTCCGCTCTAGCGGAGGCCATGTGGGCAGCTGCTCCCACGCTGATCGCCCCCTCCAGCATGCAGCCGATCATGCACACCGTATCATACTCCCTGCATATATCCGCGATCTCCAGAGCCTTGCTGATGCCGCCGCACTTGTCCAGTTTGATGTTGATCATATCTACTGCTTGCCTCGCCAGCAGTGCTCTTGCATCCTCAGGAGAGAAGGCACTCTCATCCGCCAGTACCGGTATCGTACTTCGTTCCTTAATATACTTCAAGCCCTCGAAATCTGCGCGTCTGACAGGCTGCTCGATCAGCTGCACCCTTAGCTCTCTCTGTTCCAGTTCTGCGAGGAATGCCACTGTCTCTTTCGGACTCCAACCCTGATTGGCATCTAGCTTGAGTCCTATCTGCTTGCCCACCGCAGCAGCGATCGCCTCCACCCTGCCGATATCCTCTGCAGGTGCTTCTCCTAGCTTTATCTTCAGGCTCTCGAAGCCATTTTTCACTGCCTTCAGTGCATCAGCCACCATAGTCTCCACCGGATTGAGACTAATGGTAATGCCTGTGTGGAAGCGATCTGCTTCACCGCCTAGATAGCGGTAGAGTGGCACCCCTTCTGCTTGTGCCCAGAGGTCATACAGTGCGATCTCCATGGCTGATTTTGCACTGAAATTTTTCTCTACGGTCTGATGGATGATAGTGAGGAGTCGCTCTTGATTCCCTATAGATTCCCCTATCATACAGTCAGAGAGTATCTCCAAAGCAGTGATGATACCGTGTTTTCTGTCACCGGTGATCGCTTCTGTCGGAGCCGTCTCACCGTAACCTACCATGCCTGATTCCGTGACTACACGGACAATGATCCCCTCCAGCAGATCTACTGTTCGCAATGCAGTACGAAATGGTGTCAGCAAAGGTATCTCGATGGTGCCTATTTCTATATTTCTTATTTTCATTTTCTATTCTTTGTATACATTATTTACATCTTGAGGGGAATAATACAACAATTATGAAATTAAAACAAGTTTATTATATCTTTTTTATGGTAGAATTATGCTACACAATTCAAAGGAGAAATCATGAGAAAATTACTCATATCGGCGTTGTTGCTTGCAACGACTATGGCATATGCCGCACCCAAATATGGCGGTGTATTGGTCTTCGGGCGTAGCGGCGACTCGGTCTCGCTCGACCCAGCACATGCAACAGACGGAGAGAGCTTCTACGGCTCCAAGCAGGTCTATGACACCCTGGTACAGTTCAAGCTGGGTACTACGATTATGGAGCCTGGCTTGGCAGAGTCCTGGGAGGTCTCAGACGATGGGCTCAGCTATACCTTTCATCTCAGAAAAGGTGTCTTTTTTGAGCCTACCAAATTTTACAGTGAAAGAGATGAGCTGACCGCTGACGATGTACTCTTCTCCCTCAACAGACAACTACTTGACACGCATCCCTTCCATAAGGTCGGCGGCTCCTACAAGTACTGGGGATCCATGAGCATGAGCAAGATCGTCAAAAGCATCGAAAAAGTAGACAAATACACTGTCAAGATCACACTCAACAAGCGTGAAGCACCATTCCTCTCCAATATGGCAATGGACTTTGCCTCTATCCTCTCCAGCAAGTACGCCAATGCCCTCATGAAAAAAGGAGAGGCAGAGAAACTTTCACGCTATCCTGTAGGTACGGGCCCCTTTGTCTTCCAAAAATGGGTCAAAGATGACAAGATGATCTTCACGGCAAATGAGAGCTACTGGGGTGGAAAACCCTATATCAAGAAGCTCATCCTCAAAGTCATCACCAACTCTTCAGTCCGTGCAGCTGAGCTCAAGGTAGGCTCTATCCATGTCATGGACTTCCCTAATCCTGAAGAGATCCCTACTTTGGAGAAAGACCCCAACATCAAGCTGGTCAAGCAGGAAGGGCTCAATGTCGGTTATCTGGCGCTTAACACAGAAAAGGTCAAAGCCTTCAAGGATGTCAGGGTCAGAAGAGCGATCAACCATGCGATCAACAAAGAGGGGATCGTCAAAGCAATTTATGCAGGCTTTGGGAAGCCAGCCTATTCACCCATTCCTCCTACCATGTGGAGTTACAATCCCGATATCCCCAAATACACCTATGATCCAGAAAAAGCCAAAGCACTCCTCAAGGAGGCAGGGTACGAAAACCTCGAGTTTGACCTCTGGGCTATGCCAGTGGTGCGCCCCTATATGCCTAATGCCAGAAAAGTGGCAGAAGCGATGCAAGCAGACCTCGCCAAAGTCGGTGTCAAGACCAAGATCGTCTCCTATGACTGGGGTACCTACTTGAGCAAGGGTAGAAACTTGGAGCACGATGCCTGTCTGCTGGGCTGGACCGGAGACAACGGTGATCCAGACAACTTCCTGGATGTTCTGCTCACTTCTCATGCTGCCAAGATCCCGGTATCCAACCGTGCCGCTTGGAAAAACAAAGAGTTTGATGAGTTGGTCGCCAAGGCCAAAGTCACCACTGATATCGCTGAGCGAACCAAACTCTACAAAAAAGCACAAGAGGTCTTCGGAAGAGAGGTTCCCTGGGTGACAGTAGCCAACTCTCTCGTCGTCGAAGCTGTGCGCAAAAACGTCATGGATTTCAAGCTGGATCCTATGGGAAAAAGAATATTCAATAAAGTATGGTTTGACAAGTAGTATAGCAGCGCCAAAGGGATCCTTCCCTTGGCCGACACACTATCTAGAGAGTATTTGACCGAAAGACCCAAGGGTTTTTCAGTCAAGTGATCAGAAGGAGGTTTTTTGTTTTCCTATATTCTCAAACGGTTGATCTGGACAATACCCACGTTGATAGGTGTGACCATTATGGTCTTCTCCATGGTGCATTTGGCTCCAGGTGATCCGGCTGTTGCCATGCTGGGAGAGAAAGCCAATCCCCAGTCTGTCAAGGAGCTCAGAGAGCAGATGGGGTTGGACAAGCCACTCTACACACAGTACTACATCTATATGAAAAATGTTCTGCATGGAGATTTTGGCAGATCTGCCAACAGCTACGAACCGGTATGGTCAGAGTTTTCGGACCGTTTTCCTGCCACGCTAGAGCTTGCTTCTATGGCGATGATCATCGCTACTATACTGGGGGTACTTGCCGGCATCATCTCAGCGATCAAACGCTACTCGATCTTCGACTATACCAGTATGTTCGGTGCGCTGGCAGGTGTCTCGATGCCGGTATTTTGGCTGGGGCTCCTGCTGATCTACTTCTTCTCGGTCAAGCTGGGCTGGCTGCCGGTCTCGGGGCGACTGGGCTATGAATTTGATATTGAGCATGTGACAGGCTTGTACCTCATTGATTCACTGATCGCCCATGATTATGAGGCATTCTGGGATGCATTCAAACACCTCATTCTTCCTGCCATTGCATTGGGAACCATCCCGATGGCAATCATCGCACGGATGACCCGAAGCAGTATGATAGAGGTGATGAAAGAGGAGTATATCAAGACTGCCCGCGCCAAAGGCTGCTCCAGGTTTCAAGTCGTTGCTATCCATGCCCTGCGCAATGCCCTGATGCCGGTGGTGACCATTATTGGTCTGATGCTCGGGAGTCTGTTTGCTGGATCGATCCTGACAGAGACCACTTTCTCCTGGCCCGGGATTGGAAAATGGCTGGTCAATGCCGTCTACCAGCGTGATTTCCCGGTCATTCAGTCAGCCACACTAATCATCGCCTCCATGTTTATTCTTATCAACCTTGTCGTCGATCTACTCTATGCCGTCATCAACCCCAAGATAAGGTTGCGCTGATGAGAGATTTTATCAAACAGTACAAAAAGAATAAATCAGCAGTGCTGGGCTTCTTTATTGTGGTTCTACTGATCTTTATGGCGATTTTTGCCCCTTGGATCGCACCACACCTCCCTGCTGATCAGGATTTGGTGCACCGCCTCACTCCACCAATGTGGGAAGAGGGAGGACTGCATCAGTTCTTTTTAGGTACAGATGATTTTGGGCGGGATCTCTTTTCCCGTATTATCTACGGAGCCCGCATCTCACTGATGGTAGGTGCTATCTCGGTCGGAATGTCGCTGAGCTTTGGGCTGACCATGGGGATGCTGGCAGCCTATTTTGGGGGAAAGGTCGATCTCTTTATCATGCGGATCGTGGATATCATGCTCTCGATACCTGCAATCCTGCTGGCAATCGTAGTGGTCTCGATTCTCGGACCCAGCCTTACCAACGCTATGATCGCCATCGGTATCGTCGGTATCCCTACCTATGCCAGAGTGGTGCGCGCCTCGGTGCTGACAGAACGGGAAAAAGAGTATGTCATCGCCAGCCGCATCAACGGCTCCTCCAATATGCGCCTGATGTTCAAAGTCATCCTCCCCAATGCCGCTACTCCTATCATCGTCCAGTCCACCATGGGCTTTGCTTCGGCAGTCCTCGAAGCAGCTGGGCTGAGTTTCTTAGGTCTCGGGGCGCAGCCGCCTACTCCGGAATGGGGTGCGATGCTTAGTGATTCATTGCAGTTCATCACCACCGCACCCTGGATGATCTTTTATCCTGGATTGGCTATTTTTCTGACCGTACTGGGCTTCAATCTCATGGGTGATGGACTCATGGATGTGCTCGATCCAAAGCTGAAGGATAAGTGATGAATTTAATAGAAGTGAAAAATCTCAAAACCTATTTCTTTTCGGACGAAGGAGAGGTCAATAAAGCCGTAAATAATGTGAGTTTTGAGATCCCACAGGGCAAGACGGTCTGCATCGTCGGGGAGAGTGGATCAGGTAAAAGTATCACTGCCATGAGCATCATGCAGCTGATCGACCATCCCGGCAGGATCGTTGGCGGTGAAATTATTTTGGAAGAAAGCAATCTGCTCAAGCTTTCCGATGCACAGATGCGAAAGGTACGGGGTCGCGATGTTGCCATGATCTTCCAAGAACCCATGACCTCCCTCAATCCCTCCTATACCGTCGGATACCAGATCGACGAAGCCCTGCGGCTCCACCACAAAGAGCTAAACAAACAGCAGCGTTTTGACAAAGTCGTCGAAGCCCTCGATCTTGTCGGCATCCCTGATCCCAAAGAGAAGTATGGGGAGTACCCTTTCAAGCTCAGCGGAGGACAGCGGCAGCGGGTGATGATCGCTATCGCTATGGCCTGTGAACCGAAGCTTCTCATCGCCGATGAGCCTACTACGGCACTCGATGTTACGATCCAGGCACAGGTACTTGATCTGATGAAAAAGCTTCAAGATGAGACCGGTACCTCGATCCTGTTTATCACTCACGACCTGGCTGTGGTCTATCAGATTGCCGACGAGGTGGTGGTCATGTACCGGGGTCATATCGTAGAAAAAGCCTCCGCCAAAGAGCTCTTCGAGAACCCCAAACACCCTTACACCAAAGCCCTGCTCAACTCCATCCCCAAACCCGGTGTCACCCCACGCAAATCGCGCCTGGACACCGTGGATGATACCGTGGACTACCTGTCCTTTCCCAAGGAGATCCGATGAGTGATACTATTTTTCAGATCAAACAGCTCAAGAAGCACTACGAGATCAATCTAGGCCTTTTCAAAAAGCCCAAAATCATTAAGGCTGTTGATAGTATCTCTTTTGAGGTCAAAAAAGGAGAGATACTCAGTATCGTAGGAGAGAGCGGCTGCGGCAAATCTACTACCGCGAAGATGATCCTTAAAATCGAGGAGCCCACCGGTGGGGAGATTCTCTTTGAAGGTGCAGACATCACCAAACTTAGTGGTAGTGATCTGGTAGCGTATCGTAAAAAAGTGCAGATTATTTTCCAAGACCCCTACTCTTCCCTCAATCCCCGCTGGAAGGTCGGGCGCATCATCGCCGAACCACTCGCACTCAACAGCGATATGAGCAAAGGAGAGATCAAAGAACGGGTTCTCTATCTCATGGAAAGGGTAGGGATGCTTCCCGAGTGGTATGACCGCTATCCGCACCAGTTCTCCGGTGGTCAGCGGCAGCGCATCGGTATCGCCCGTGCCTTGGCACTCAACCCGGAGATCATCATCTGCGACGAACCGGTCTCTGCACTGGATGTCTCGATTCAGGCGCAGGTACTCAATCTTCTGCTAGATCTCCAGGAGGAGTTCAACCTCACCTATATTTTCATCTCCCACGATCTAAGTGTGGTCAACCATATCTCAGATCGCATCATAGTGATGTATTATGGCAAGATCGTTGAGATGAAGCCCGCCGAAGCACTTTTCCAAAACCCCGAGCACGACTATACTCAAAAGCTCCTCTCTGCCATCCCCAAGATAGATCTTTAGGGTTGCGACGCTAGGAGATTCTATATCTTCCCGGAGTATATCTATTTTGCGGCTTTTGCGTCCTTGATCCAACCATCGATTTTAGCCTGATTGGCTTTGACCCACACATGGGCATGTCTCTTGATATCTGCTTCCTTGTTTTCGCCTTTGCTCATGAGCATATTTTCACCGCTCACATCATTGACATCTAGTTTTATGAGCTCAAACAGTTTAGTCAGATCTTTGTATTGGATAATACTTGCATTGGCAACAATTCTTTGAGAGTTTACCGCAAATCCATAATCTGCGCCGTTAGAGAGCTTTGTAGACTTGACGATAGGGTGTGCTGAGTGTGTCACCTGTAAAAATACTACATCTTTTCCAGGGACGAGTTTACCACTGACCCAATAGGGAGTCCAAGTATAATACAAGACAGGCTTGCCATTCTTGTATCGAGCAATCGTGTCGGCGATTATCGCTGAGTATTCGCCCTGATTGTGTGTCACTGTGTCCCTCAGACCAAAAGCAGTCAATTGGTGCTCAATCACCTTTTCACAGCCCCATCCGGCACCACAACCTGCCAAATCTGCCTTGCCGTCACCGTTACTGTCAAACAGTTTAGCTATCTCTGGTTTTTTGAGGTCATTGATATATTTGATACCATATTTATCGGCTGTCTTTTTATCTATCAGATAGCCCTGTGCACATCCAGAAATATACTCTCCTAGCTGCACAAGCTTCTCAGATCCGCCTGCACCCTTGAGCTTGGCATTATGTAGCGGATCCCAGTTGGATGCCATAAAATAGACATCGGGGCTTTGGTAATTGGATGCAATCTCCTTGTATGCCACTTCATAACCTACATCATTGGTGACTTCAACAGCATAGCCTAGCTGCTTGACGATTTCAGTCGCCACATAGAGCTGAAAGCCCTCTTCTGCAATATTGGTTTTGACTGCCGTAACTTTCGTAGCATATACGCTACTTGTCATGCACAGTGCTATCACTACCAGTGTTAGTTTCTTCATGATTCTTCTCCTTTGGTATAATGTTTTGTGATTTTTATGAGTTGACTCTCAACACAATCTTTCTCGCCAGCCCTACAGGACCACTCTCGTACCATTTTGTTTTACTACCCGCATCTATCGCACCCATGCTCTGTGTCAAGCGATCTAAAACAACAGCCATAAGCACGATACCGAGTCCTCCTACCGCCGCCAAGCCAACATCCAATCTACCGATCCCTCTCAAGACCATCTGCCCCAGTCCTCCCACGGCGATCATCGAAGCGATCACCACCATAGAGAGTGCTAGCATCAAGGTTTGATTGATGCCCGCCATGATCGTAGGCATAGCAACAGGTATCTGTACTTTCCAAAGCATCTGGCTAGGTGTCGCCCCAAAAGATCTGCTCGCTTCTATCAAGTCCTCCGGTACCTTCCGAATGCCCAAATTGGTCAGTCTGATCAGTGGAGGTAGTGCAAAGATAATGGTTACAATCACCCCCGGTACATTTCCGATACCAAACAGCATCACGATAGGAATAAGATAGACAAAGGCAGGGGTGGTCTGCATCGCATCCAACAATGGTCTGACGACCCTATCTGCTCTGTCACTTCTGGCACTCAGGATACCCAGGGGCAATCCGATGGCAACCGAAAAGAGTACAGCCGTCAAGACCAGAGAGAGCGTAATCATCGACTCTTCCCATGCCCCGATCAAGCCCATCACAGAAAATGCTATCAGCGTTCCCACTGCCAATTTTTTAGAAGCAAACTGTAACGCCATCAATACAAAAAAGAGTATGACCGCATAAGGCGACAGCCAAAGCAAAAAAGACTCAATCGATTTCAGGATCACCTCTACAGGTATTTTTGCTGCCAAAAAGAACTCCCTAAAATGCACAACAGTCCAATCGATACCATGGTTAACCCAATCACCCAAAGGAATAACCGCTTCATGAAACGGATGCACGATGTCAAAATCTTTGGCTTTCTCGATATGTGCTACATCCATCCAGTTGACACTCGATGCTTTTTCCGCTTGTGCCGTCGATGCATTACCCCAGGGATCAGCTGCCATCTCAACTCCTCTCATCTAGTGTCATGAGAAGCTGTTTTTTTGAAATGCTCCCCCTATATTTACCTTGCGCATTGACCACCACGGTATGGTAAGCATTGTTCGCTACATCGCTGATCAAATCACTGATCGTTGTGGTTTCTGGTATGGTAGATGTACTGACGATCGCCTCGTCAATTGTCTGACTCGACCCAAGAGACTCCAGTGTTATTAGACCCAAGTAATAGTTGTTTTTGGACAAGTAAAGTCCATAGCTCCAGTCATAATCGTTGATATATTTGATTGCGGATTTGATGCCCATGCCCTCTTTTTGAATGACAGTTGGGATCGTTTTCTTGATGATATAAGATGCACTAAGGATCGATGTCACATCCACACCTTGAAAAAATGACTTGACATACGCATTGGCAGGGCTGCTGATGATCTCTTCGGGGGTACCAATCTGAGCGATCTCACCACCCTCCATGATCGCGATCCTGTCCCCGATGCGTATCGCTTCATCCAGATCATGTGAAATAAACACGATCGTGCGTTTGGATTTCTCCTGCAAAGCCATAAGCTCGTCTTGCATCTGGGTGCGTATGAGAGGGTCGAGTGCCGAAAATGCCTCATCCATGAGAAGCACATCCGGATCATTGGCAAGTGCCCTCGCCAGTCCTACCCGCTGCTGCATCCCTCCACTCAATTCGCTAGGCATAGCATGCTCATAATGTTCGAGCTCAACCTGCGCCAGTGCGGCTCTGGCTTTTTCGTATCGTTGCGTCCTGGGAACGCCACTGAGCTCCAGACCAAAAGCTACATTGTCGACGATGTTCATATGTGGCATGAGAGCAAAGGATTGAAATACCATGGAGAGTTTTTTTCTTCGTATTTCTATGAGTGCTTTATCATTGAGATTGGTAATATCGACACCGTCGATCACCACCTGACCCGAAGAGGGCTCAATTAGACGGTTCAGGAGTCTTACTAGTGTAGATTTCCCTGAGCCAGAAAGACCCATGATCACAAATATTTCACCCTCGTAAATCTCGAAACTTGCATTTTTGACCCCGACAGTCATGCCTGTCTCTTGGAAAATCTGATCTTTGTGAATACCTTTTTCAATGAGTGCTAGGGCTTTTTTAGGTTTGTCACCAAATATTTTATAGAGATTTTTTACGATTAATTTTGGTTGCTTATCACTATGGATAGCTCCCTCCTTTGTAGTGTGGTTGATATATCTATCATAGCATATAAAACTTAAGTCTCTAAGAAACAGGATATCTCCTCCTAAAATATCCACGACAGTAGATACTGATACCTACTTCGGCCAATATCGAGGAACTGTGCCAACGACATCACCCTACGGGGCATGTATGATTGTGTATTGTGCAATATGTATAATACACAAGGGTGCGTAACCACGCACCACCCAATACATGGCGCATTCCAAATACAATATTCAATCTGTCAGCATCTGGGGTACGGCACGACAAAACAGCGAATATACATGCATTGCTTTATGCGTGATTATACACCTACACGTCGATAATACACATGGGGTCGGGTATCAATAATCAAATACTTATAATCCAAACTATGGTATACATACCCATGGTTTATCTTACACTGTTCTTCTCTGCACTGCTCTCTGCTACCCTTT
>CAMZLC010000187.1 GCA_947311605.1 uncultured Sulfurovum sp. | reverse complement strand
GGTGCACGCCGGTTCTGCGGAAGGCAAAACAAGGGGTGTAGTAAGGACAGCGAGGAATATAGTGGTTGAGCAACAGTGCCATTCTGGTCTTCAGTCTGAAGATGATGTTACAGTGACATGTCCTCATCATTCGCCCCTTTCTGTGCATTTTAAGCACATTATAACAATTTTTTTTGAAAAGTTCTATTTTTTTCTGACTGGTTTCGATTTGTTGGCTATAATAACAGCTACAATCATATATGTATCAAAGGAGAATCTATGCCGTATTTCAAAAAGGCAAAAAAAGGTGACAAGGTCTATGGGCTGATCTTTGGCAAGGGTAAGATACTGGAGGTCTATCCGGACAGCTTCTATCCGATCATCATCGAGTTTGACAACGGCTACGAGGTGCCCTATACCGAAGAGGGGATACCCAGCTGGGGAAACTTCAAGAAGCAGACAATGTTTTACCGCGATGATGTAGATCTGACCGATGCAGACTTCTCTCCTCTGGAGAAAATCCTTAGTCCTAAAAAGATCATCAAGCTGCGCGAGAAGAAAAATCTGGAGGTGCGGCTACCCTCCGGCATCTGGGTTGGTGTCAAAAAGGCAGATGAGACCTACCTAGAGAGTATCCTCAAGCGTGAGCATTACCACCTGTTCAGAAAGAAAAAATAGATTATTTTGACGAGGATAGTCAGTCTGATTGATGACACGCTTCTCAGGCTGTAACTATCCGACACACAGCCGAGAACTCTTTTCTACCCTCTTCAGTTTTTATCTTTTTTATCGCTTATTTTTGTTACCATCAGTTACCAAATACATATTAAAATCAGGAGAAAGTAATGGCATTACTTGAAGATTACAAAGCACATACCCAAGAGCGTGCCAAGCTGGGCGTACCCCCCTTGGCATTGACAGCAGAGCAGGTCGCAGATCTGGTCGAACTGCTAAAAGTAGATCCGATCGCTGAAGAGGCCTATGCGATGGAGCTCTTTACACAGGAGGTGCCTGCCGGTGTGGATGATGCCGCCTATGTCAAGGCCGCATTTCTCAACGATATCGTGCAGGCCAAGGTCAGCTGTGTGGCGATCGACCCCGTCAGAGCCACGGAGATACTGGGCACGATGCTGGGCGGCTTCAATGTCGCACCACTGGTGGAAGCGCTCAAGCTTGACGGAGAGGTGGCCCAAAGTGCTGCCGAGCAGCTGAAAAACACACTCCTGGTCTATGACTCTTTCAGTGATGTCAAGAAGTTGATGGATGAGGGCAATGTGCTTGCCAAAGAGATCATCGAGTCCTGGGCTCATGCCGAGTGGTTCACCAACAAATCCGAGATGGAGAAAGAGATCACCGTCACGGTGTACAAGATCCCGGGCGAGACCAACACGGACGACCTCTCGCCTGCCTCTGAAGCGTTCACCAGAGCAGACATTCCATTGCATGCCAACTCGTTCCTGATCAACAGGATGGAGAAGCCACTAGAGACGATGGTGTCCCTCAAAGAGAAAGGCCACCCGCTGGTCTATGTGGGTGATGTCGTCGGTACCGGTTCTTCCAGAAAATCAGGGATCAACTCCCTGCAGTGGCATATGGGCAGAGACATCCCTAATATCCCAGGCAAGAGAACAGGCGGCATGGTGATCGGTGATATCATTGCACCGATCTTTTTCAATACGGCAGAGGACAGCGGCTGTATCCCTATCCAAGCACCCGTAGGCAAACTGGAGACAGGGGATGTGATCACGGTCAAGCCTTATGCGGGCGTGATAGAGAGAGGGGGCGAGGTGGTCTCAGAATTTACTATCGAGCCCAATACGCTTCCTGATGAGATGAGAGCAGGGGGGCGCATCCCTCTGATTATCGGCAAGGGTCTGACGGCCAAAGCCAGGGAGGCACTGGGCATGGATGCAGGTGATATCTTCATGACACCTTCCCAACCCGAAGATGACGGCAAGGGCTATACGCTTGCTCAGAAAATGGTAGGCAAAGCCTGCGGTATGGAGGGGGTCAAGCCCGGTATGTACTGTGAGCCTGTAGCCACCACGGTAGGTAGTCAAGATACCACAGGCCCTATGACCAGAGATGAGATCAAGGAGCTGGCGGCACTAAGCTTTGGTGCAGATATGGTACTGCAGACCTTCTGTCATACCGCAGCCTATCCCAAGCCGGCAGATATCGAACTGCAGCACACCCTGCCCAAGTTCTGGACAGAGAGAAAAGGCTTTATTCTCAGACCGGGAGATGGGGTCATTCACTCCTGGCTCAACCGACTCTGCCTGCCTGACACGGTAGGTACGGGCGGTGACAGCCATACGAGATTCCCTATTGGTATCTCTTTCCCTGCGGGGTCGGGTCTGGTAGCATTTGCCGCAGTGACAGGCATGATGCCGCTGACCATGCCTGAATCGGTACTGGTGCGTTTCAAAGGCACGCTGCAGCCGGGTATCGTACTGCGTGATCTGGTCAATGCCATCCCTTATCAGGCGATCAAGGATGGATTGCTTACTGTAGAGAAGAAAGGTAAAAAAAATATCTTTGCCGGTCGTGTACTGGAGATCGAAGGATTGGAAGATCTCAAGTGTGAGCAGGCATTTGAGCTCTCTGATGCATCTGCAGAGCGATCTGCGGCTGCCTGTGCTGTCAAGCTCAACAAAGAGCCCATTATCGAATACCTCCAGTCCAATATTGCATTGATCGAGGAGCTGATCGCCCAGGGCTATCAAGACAGAGCTACGCTGGAGAGAAGAGCACAGAAGATGAGAGACTGGGTCGCCAATCCAGAGCTCCTGGAGGCAGACAGTGATGCAGAGTACGCTGCTGTGGTAGAGATTGATTTGGATGAGATCAAGGAACCGATCCTAGCATGCCCTAATGATCCGGATGATGTCAAGACGCTGACAGAGATTCATGCGGCAGGTCTGCGCACAGAGATCGATGAAGTCTTTGTGGGCTCCTGCATGACCAATATCGGACTCTTCCGTGCACTGGGTGAAGTGCTCAGAGGTGAGGGTAAAGTACCGACCAAGCTCTGGGTTTGCCCTCCTACCAAAATGGACGAGAAAACACTACAGGAAGAGGGATACTACTCCCTCTTTGGTATGGCGGGAGCTAGAACAGAGATCCCGGGATGTTCACTCTGTATGGGCAATCAGGCATCTGTAGATCAGGGTGCTTATGTCTTCTCTACTTCTACGAGAAACTTCGACAACAGATTGGGCAAAGACTCTCAGGTCTATCTGGGATCTGCGGAACTTGCAGCCGTCGTCGCACTCAAAGGCAAGCTCCCTACAGCCAAAGAGTATATGGAGATTGTCCCCTCCAAGATCAAGCCAGAGATGTTCGATGATGTCTACCGCTACCTCAACTTCAACAAAGTCTCCAAAGAGGCACTTGAGGCAATGGTCGAGTAGGGCATGCGCATGGGTTGCCGTACATTGATTGAGATGTGCGGCAATCAAACTTCTGACTATTTTGGATGCTGGTGATGATATAGAGTCTGTCTGTCTGTATTGATAGATGATCACTTGTATTACTGGAGAAATTTCTGAGATTTGGCTATAATGCAGAGAGATATTTTCTGGAGGTTTGTTGTGATGAAAGTATGTATATGGATAGGTCTGAGTGTTTTGACGATGCTGTTTTCGGGATGTGAAGGTGAGGACAACAAGAATCCTGCACCTGTGATAGAGAGAGTGGTCTATGATACAGAAGGGGAGATCGACCTCTCTGCGTATATGATGAGTGAGACAAATGCCACGGCAACCTACAAAGAAACAGCATGGGTAGACGAGAGCGGAAAGGCTCAGTATATAGGTGATGGCAACGAGATGTATCCTGTGTGTCACTATGAAAAAGAGGGAAACATAACCAGTAGACACAAAGAAAATAGTGACGAGAAGGTCTATATGCAAACAGCGCAGACGATGCTTCACGTCTCATTTGCCGAAGCAGAGGGCAACGTGACATTTGACTATGCAAGACATGTGGATACTGGTGAGCTTGTTTTGGATCAAGAATCCAATATTACCGTAGATGGCAACAGTGTTGAGTGGACAAAGAAATGTCGTGTGTATAGTGTTACAGCATCGCAAAAGTCGCTAGACGAAACTGAATATGATGATCTGGTCAGGCTCGACTGCGATGAAACACAACTTGCGAGTTTTACTTTTTATGGCGATGAGAATGTTAGAAAAGTCACAACAACATACAGAAGCGTATTTGCAAAAGGTACTGGCGTCATCAAAGAGACAGAAGAGGGGTGTACGCGCAGGACACTCAATGGTAAAGTGAATGGTGAGCATGTCTGTATAAAGCGAGTATGGGAACTTGTGAGTATCGTGAAAGAGTGACCGGGAATGACAAGTGTGGTGCGGATAAGAGGACTCGAACCTCCACGGGCTTGCGCCCACTAGAACCTGAATCTAGCGCGTCTACCAGTTCCGCCACATCCGCT
>CAMZLC010000186.1 GCA_947311605.1 uncultured Sulfurovum sp. | reverse complement strand
CTTGTTGTGATAGATGGTGCTTATATGGAGTATGCCGCCGCCAAGGACACACAATACCTGATCACCCCCAAAGATATTTTGGGGTATGAGAATGTGATCTATCTCGGTACCTTTTCTAAGGCTTATGGATTGGGGGGTATGCGTGTGGGTTATGGTATTGCCAATATAGAGATTATCCAAGCACTCTACAAGATGAGACCTCCTTTTAACATCTCTACACTTTCCCTGGCGGCAGCGATCGAAGCGAGCAAAGACGAGGCATTTCTGAAGAGGTCCGTCGCCCTGCACCAGGAACAAATTCTTCGCTATGAAGCCTTTGCTCAGGCGCATCATATTGACTATATCGATAGTTACACCAATTTTATCACCTATCTCTTTGATGAGAATCTGGACTCCAGCAGGATCGCAGACGCCTTGTTGCGAAAAGGTGTGATTGTGCGTAATCTTGCCTCCTATCAGCTGAACGCTATTCGTATTACGGTGGGCACGCAGGAGCAGAATGACAGATTTTTTGCCCTGTTTGCAGAGGAGATCATGTGAAAAAAGTAAAAAAAGTTACCCAATTATCTGATCCTTTACATGCGGTTGTATTGGAAGACTTTAGCCTTTTTGAAGCAAAAATGACTAAGATAAAGTATCTTAAAACCTGTAAGCAGAATCTGGATAGAAGTTTTATTGCGGAAGCGATCGATAAGCTGGAGCTTAAGGGGAAAAGAATTACGGCAAGAAAAGTGAAAAAAATATGCAAAAAAGCACTGATAAGCATGATAGAAGAGGCAGAACAATGAATATTACCCAAAAGTCTGTAAATGAGCTCAAAGAAATTGCTGGAGATATCAGAGAGAAAATACTGGAGACCGTGAGCAAAAACGGAGGGCACTTGAGCTCCTCGTTGGGCGCAACAGATCTGATCGTAGCCATGCATCATGTGTTCGATGTGCCCAGTGATCCTTTTCTCTTCGATGTTTCGCATCAGGCCTATGCACACAAACTGCTTACGGGGAGATGGGAGGCGTTTGATACCCTGCGCCAGTTTGAAGGGATGTGTGGGTATACGGACCCCAAGGAGTCCCCCTATGACTACTACAAGGCAGGGCACAGCTCCACATCAATCTCTTTGGCTGTAGGTGCAGCCAAAGCCATCGCACTCAAGGGGGAATCTCGTGTACCCGTCGCCTTTATCGGTGACGGCAGCATGACGGCAGGTATGGTCTATGAAGCACTCAATGAACTGGGAGACAGAAAATACCCTGTGGTGATCATCCTGAACGACAATGAGATGAGTATCGCCAAGCCCATAGGTGCGATCAGCAGGTATCTTTCTACTACAATGGCGAGCCCTTTTTATCAGAAACTGAAGAAAAAAACAAAAAAGATGCTGGAGCATTTCCCCGATAGTGCCGCGTACATGGCAGAGCGGTTTGAGGAGTCTTTCCGCCTGATTACGCCAGGTATTTTGTTTGAGGAATTGGGTATTGAGTACATTGGCCCTATAGACGGACACGATATGGAGTCGATTGTGGCTACCCTGAAGATCGCTAGAGAGATGGGAAAGCCGGTGATCGTCCATGCCCAGACCACCAAAGGCAAGGGTTATGAGATCGCAGAGGGTACGCAGGAGAAATGGCACGGCGTCAGTGCATTTGATCTGAAATCAGGTGAACCGCTTAAAAAATCCGGCACGGTACCCGCTACACAGATTTTCGGAGAGACACTACATTCCATGGCATCCAAAGACAGCAAGATCGTGGGTGTGACCGCTGCTATGCCTAGTGGCACAGGACTCACAAAACTGATCGAGGATTTTCCGGATCGATTTTGGGATGTGGCGATTGCGGAGCAGCATGCGGTGACCTCCATGGGGCCTTTGGCGAAAGAGGGCTTCAAGCCCTTTTGTACGATCTACTCTACTTTTCTGCAGAGAGGATATGATCAGGTGATCCATGATATTGCCCTGATGGATTTGGGGGTGACCTTTGCGCTGGATAGGGCTGGTACTGTGGGGGAAGATGGCGAGACACATCAGGGTGCGTTTGATATCTCCTATCTAAGACCTATTCCCAATATAGCACTTTGTGCCCCTTATAACAAAAGCAGTATGGAAAAGATCATGCACTTTGCGGCGGAGTATCCCAGACCTTTGGCATTTAGATACCCGCGAGGTGTCTTTATGGTAGAAGACAGTGATGTGCCGGCATATGCGCTGGGCAAGGCACATCTACTGCAGGAAGGAAAAGAGATACTTCTGGTCGGGTATGGCAACGGTGTAGGTCGAGCGATTCAGACAGCAGGCCTTCTCAAGGAGATGGAGCCAGCGATTCTGGATCTTCGCTTCGTGAAACCACTGGATGAGGCATTGCTCAAAACACTGGCACAGCAATACAAGCGGTGGTTTGTTTTCAGTGACAGTGTGCGTATGGGAGGCGTAGGTTCGGCAATTGGAGAATTTTTTGCACAGGAGGGTATCGTTGATATTGCCTTAACCACCTTTGAATATGCGGATGCTTTTATTGCACATGGCAATACTGCATTGATAGAGCAGTCGTTAGGTATTTTGCCTGAGCAGTTGGCAGAAAAAATTATACATAGTAGAAAAAAGGATACAGTAGCATGACAAAAGAGTATATATTTACCAGTGAATCAGTGACAGAAGGGCATCCTGATAAAATGGCAGACCAGATTTCTGATGGCATTTTGGATCATATCATTGCCCGTGATCCCAAGGCAAGGGTCGCATGTGAAACTTTGCTGAGCAATGGTTTCTGTATCATCGCAGGAGAGCTAAAAACCACCACCTACGCACCGATGCAGGAAATTGCCCGTGAAGTGGTCAGAGAAATAGGCTATACCGATGCCAGCTTTGGGTTCGATTACCGTAGTGCAGGGGTATTGAATGGTGTAGGAGAGCAGAGTCCAGATATCAATCAAGGGGTAGATCAGGCGGATGGAGAGATCGGTGCAGGTGATCAAGGGCTGATGTTCGGGTATGCCTGTAATGAAACCAAAGAGCTGATGCCCTTGCCAATCTCTTTGGCGCATCAATTGACTGCCAAGCTTGCCGAGGTCAGGAAGAACGGCACACTCCCCTGTTTGCGTCCCGATGGCAAAGCACAGGTGAGCGTACGCTATAGAGACGGTAAGCCAAGAGAAGTGACGACAGTCGTCGTCTCTACGCAGCACAGCCCAGATGTAGACCAGGAAACACTACGCAAAGAGGTGCTTGCTGAGGTGATAGAAGCGGTGATCCCCCCTGCACTTAGAAGTGAAGCTATTATTTACCATATCAACCCTACAGGCAGATTTGTTATCGGCGGCCCACAGGGGGATGCCGGGTTGACAGGCAGAAAAATTATTGTGGATACCTATGGTGGCTCCTGCCCTCATGGCGGAGGTGCTTTTTCGGGCAAAGACCCTACCAAGGTGGACAGATCAGCTGCGTATGCAGCCAGACATGTTGCCAAGAATCTGGTGGCAGCAGGTGCAGCAGAGAAGGTAACGATTCAAATCGCCTATGCGATTGGCGTAGTCAAGCCTATTTCTATTATGGTGGATACACAGGGAACCGCCAAGGTAGAGGAGAGCAAAATAGAGGCATGTGTGAAGGCGCTGTTTGATCTGACTCCAGCAGGCATTATTAAGTCACTGGATCTGCTTCGTCCTATTTATAGAAAAACAGCGGCCTATGGCCATTTTGGACGGGAAGATGAAGACTTTACCTGGGAAAAACTGGACCGCGTGAATGAGATAAAAACCTACCTTGAACTGTAGGTGTTACAAGCAGGGCTTTTTCACTGAAAAATAGCGAAGATTAAAGTTTTGTTTACTCATCTTGTGTTATAGTTCATAACTTTAACCTAAAGGAGAAACAAATGGCAGTAATAATTACAGATACCTGTATTAACTGTGCAGCGTGCATCGATGAGTGCCCTGTTGAAGCAATCGTTGACGAGGACGATAACCCAACAGGTGAGGATACCTATTATGTCTATGCTGACAAGTGTGTAGAGTGCGTAGGACATCACGATGAGCCAGCATGTGCTGAGGCTTGCCCCACAGAGGGTTGTATCCAGTGGGGTGATGTATTGGATGGCCAGCCAGCAATGGAAGGCCGAGGAGAAAAAGGCACACCGGTCGTAGAAGACTAAGTCCTTTCTCTTGCCAGGTTTTCCTGGCATCTTTCTTGCTTTTGCTTTCTCTAATCTTTCTCTAATCTTTTTTTCGATAAAATCCCGCCCTAATGCTTTGTTTGCAACTATCTTGTAGTGTCTGCAATACTCAGCAAATTACCTATAGTGAGGAATATTTATGGAGCGAACACTATCCATTATCAAGCCGGATGCAGTAGCAAAAAACGTTGTAGGGCAGATTCTTGCTCGATTTGAAGAGGCGGGATTGAGAATCGCCGCGACCAAAAAGATCCAGCTGAGCCGTGCAGATGCAGAAGCATTTTATGCGGTACATTCGGAGAGACCTTTCTTTGGTGAATTGGTTGAGTTTATGATCTCTGGCCCCGTGGTGGTAACGGTGCTTGAGGGTGAGAGTGCCATGGCAAAAAACAGAGAGCTTATGGGGGCAACCAATCCCAAAGAGGCAGCGGCTGGCACGATTAGAGCAGACTTTGCCGAGAGTATTGATGCCAATGCAGTGCATGGCAGTGATTCTCTTGAAAATGCTGCAATTGAGATCAGCTTCTTTTTCGCACAGAGAGAGATCGTCTAGTCATCAAAACAGATGAAGATACAGTTTGAAAAGGTTGGCGCTGCGCCAAAACCTTTTGAATGCACGCTTGAAGGGCTGACCCTAGAGGGAACGCTCAAGAAAAGCGCTCATCACCGTGTCGCACTCCTGTCCACATTGGAGGGCGAGATCTCTCTGGTGTGTGACAGGTGTGGCAAACACTATACAAAAATGCTGAAGAGCCCGCTTGCATTGACACTCAGTGATGAGATGTGTAAAGATAAAGAGGATTTGGATATAATTGAGTTTTTAGATGGCGTGATAGATATCACGTACATCCTTGAGAGCGAAATGAATCTCCAAAAAAGTATGTATCACTATTGTCCAGAATGTGACGAGAGTGAAGAGATACTAGAAATAGAATTTTAACAAAGGAATAATGATGGCAGTACCTAAAAGACGCGTAAGCAAAACAAGAGCAGCAAAGAGAAGAACACACTATAAATTGACACTTCCAAGACCGGTTAAAGATGCCGACGGCACCTGGAGAATGCCTCATCACATGAACATGACAACAGGTGAATATAAAGCCTAATGTCACCCGACAACAGAACTGTGCGCATCGCTATCGATGCAATGGGAGGGGATTTTGGTCCCGAGCCTATTATTGATGGATGCGTGCAGGCACTCAATGAGAGAAATTTCGTACCTATACTTGTAGGTGACAGAGAAGAGATACTCTCCTATCTTCCTCTTTATTATCAAGACAAAGTAGAAATTATTAACGCCACTGATGTAGTCAGTATGAGTGATTCAGCCACAGATGCGCTGAAGCGCAAAGAGAGCTCGATCTACAAAGCGGTAGAGCTGGTACGGGATGGTGAGGCAGATGGTGTGGTCTCTGCCGGTCACAGCGGCGCAACTATGGCACTGGCAACACTGCGTATCGGACGCTTGCCACATATCTCCAAACCAGCACTGGCCACACTGATGCCTACCGATGTAGGTAGAAAAACGCTGGTATTGGATGTGGGTGCAGTAGTAGAGTGCAAAGCGCAAAATCTTTATGAGTTTGGTGCCATGGGAGAAGCCTATGCCCAGGAGGTACTCGGTATTCCAAACCCCCGTGTAGGACTCCTCTCTAACGGTTCAGAAGAGGGCAAAGGCAATGAGCTGACCAAAGAGGCTTTTGGTATGCTTCAGGCCATAGATAACTTTCAGGGCAATGTAGAGGGAAGAGATATCTTCAACGGTGAGATTGATGTGGTGGTTACAGACGGCTTTACCGGCAATATTCTTCTCAAGACGAGTGAGGGGGTTGTGACGACTATCTTCTCTATGATGAAACAGCAGATACGCAAATCACTTCCGGCCAAGGTCGGCGCATTGTTGATGAAGCGAAAAGTTTTCAGCAATCTGAAAAAAGAGGTAGACTATGCCGAGTATGGCGGTGCACCGCTGCTTGGCATTGATGGTTGTGCGATCATCGGACATGGCAGCTCCAGCGCCAAGGCTGTCAAAAATGCCATTTTTCAAGCGATCAGCTATACACGATCCAATGTAAATAGCCGGATAGAATCATTACTCATCGCCGGACAAGACAGAATTCAACAGAGTGCAGAATAAGGAATACCATGTCAAGAGCGCTACCACCGTTTGCTGCTTTCCGTTCCATAGGTGCCTATGCGCCTAAAAAGATTCTCAGCAATGCAGATCTAGAGAAAATGATCGATACCACTGACGCGTGGATTACCAAGCGTACAGGGATCAAGGAGAGACGCATTGCTGCTGAGGATGAATCTACCAGTGATATGGGGGCCAAAGCGGCTACAATAGCCATAGAGCGTGCGGGTATCGCCAAAGAGGAGATAGATCTTGTCCTCTGCGCCACCGTAACCCCTGATTACTTCAATATGCCTTCGACTGCTTGTATCATTTCCGACAAACTGGGTATCCACAATGTACAGGCATTGGATATCTCTGCCGCCTGCAGCGGATTTGTCTACCTGCTTTCAATTGCCAAAGCGTTTATAGAGTCTGGGATGAAAAAAAATGTACTCATTATTGGTGCCGAGAAATTCTCATCCATTGTGGACTGGACAGACAGGGGCACCTGTATTCTCTTTGGTGATGGTGCGGGTGCAGCTGTGATCTCTGCAACGACAGATAGGGAAGAGGCTTTTGTGGATGTTCATGCCAGTGCCGATGGTGCCTATGCGGATTTTCTGGTAACACCGGCACCAGGCTCCGTCAATCCTATGAGTCAGAAAACACTGGATGCAGGGCTGAACTTCGTGCAGATGAAAGGCAATGAAACCTTCAAGCTGGCGGTCAAAACCCTCACCAAAGATGTCAAAGAGATTTTAGCACAGAATGATATTCAGGCAAAAGATATCCCCCATTTCATCCCCCATCAGGCGAACTACCGCATCATCAAAGCTGTAGGTGATGCACTCAACATGCGGGAAGACCAAGTGGTGGTCACCGTCCATAAATACGGAAATACTTCAGCGGCTTCCATTCCCATGGCGATCAATGATCTCTATGAATCAGGCAAGCTCAAATATGGGGAATTGATGCTGCTGGATACCTTTGGCGGCGGATTGACATGGGCGAGTGCACTGCTGCCTTTTGCAGGAAAGAGAGTCTATACCTGAAGTAGAGGTTATCTCAAAAATTCAGGCTCACTGGATCCAAATAGCCCTTTGGGCTTAAATATTAAAACCAATATCAAGATAACAGCAATGATGATCTGACTCAATCCAAAGAGCGAGAAGCTCTCCTCAATAGGCTTGAGTAGCTCAGTAAAGAGCGTAAAGAGTATCGCCGCAATGATGCTTCCTGTGATGCTTCCTGTACCACCCACTACAACTATCAGAACAATGTTGAATGACATGATCAGGGAAAAAGTATTGGGCGTCAGAGCAGTGACCAAATGTGCCCACAGGCCACCGGCTATACCCGCAAAGAAAGCACCAAGTACAAAAGCGAGATTTCTGGTAGAGAAGAGATTGATACCGAGTGACTTTGAGGCAATCTCATCCTCTCTGATGGCCAGCATGGATCTCCCTAGAGAAGAAAATTTAACTTTCCATGCGGTATAGATGGTCACAAATACCCAGCCATATACCCAGTAGATCGTGGTGAACTCCTCAAGCCCATTGAGACCTGTAGGACCCCTGGTGATAGAATCAAAGTTGTTGATCATTACCTGAACTATGATTAGAAATCCCATAGTCGCAACAGCCAAATAGTGACCCTTTAGCCTCAATACTGAAAATCCAACCAAAGCAGCAATAGTCGCCGCCAGAAGACCACCTATCAAAAGGGCGGGCACAAACGAGAGCTGAATATTTGCCAACTGTTCAGGAAAATCGGGAAGAAAAAGAGCTCTTTTGGCTATAGGGAATGTGAGTATGGCAGTAGTGTATCCTCCAATAGCCATAAATGCAGGATGACCTAGAGAAAAAAGACCCGTAAAACCATTTGTCAGGTTTAGGCTGACAGCCAGTATGATACTGATCCCTATAAAATTTGCTACCATGAGTATATGCTCATCTGCATAGTTTTGCATTAGATATGAAAAGAGCATCAAGACAGTGATCAATACTATCAAATGATGCCCCTGTTTGCTTATTTTAATCATGCCCTATCCTCCATATTTTTACCAAGTAGACCATTTGGCATCACTATCAGGATTACTATCAGGATGATAAATACAAATGCATCTCTGAATGAGGAATACTCCGGAGGCATCAGCCCCACAAAGAGCACTTCGCTGATACCGAGTATAAATCCTCCGAGAATAGCCCCGGGAATAGAACCTACACCTCCTATCACAGCAGCAACAAAGGCCTTAAGTCCTGGAATATACCCCATGAGAGGATCAATCTGGCCAAACTTGCCTCCCCACATAAGACCTGCAACAGCAGCGATGGCACTGCCAATGGCAAATGTCAGCATAATGACTCTGTTGATATTGATGCCCATGAGTCTGGCAACATCAAGGTTTTGCGCGGTGGCTCTGATGGCAATGCCCAGCTTGGTTTTGTTGATAAGCAGAAGCAATGCGATTACGAGCACAATGGTCGTAACGATAATGACCACATCAAGCACCTTGAATTTGATAGTGCTTACTGTAATAATACTGTTCATATACTCAGGAAAGTTAAAATTTCTTGGTTGCGCACTCAAGATCAAAATCCCAAAATTTTGTAACATAATGGATAGCGACAAAGAGGCAATAAAGCCTGTAACCTGAGGAGAGCCTCTCATAGGCAAAAAGATACTTTTTTCTACAAGCATCCCCACCCCAAATCCAACAATAAGTACCATGATGGCCACGATAGGTAGAGGAAGACCTATATTTTGAAGAAGGTACAGTGTAGTAAAAGCACCTATCATCACAATATCGCCATGTGCAAAGTTGATAAGCCTCATGATACCATATATCATAGAGAAGCCAACCGCCACAAGAGCATACATGCTTCCAAGGGTTATTCCGTTTGCAATCTGTTGGACAATGTAGTCAAAACTCATGATTCTGCTCCTCCCAGATAGGCATCCTGCACCTTTTTGTTGGTGATGAGATCTGCACTCTCTCCTTCTAGTACAATTCTTCCTGTTTCAAGCACATAGGCTCTACTTGAGAGCTCAAGAGCCATGACGGCATTTTGTTCAACAAGCAAAATAGTTACCCCCTGTTCATTGATACGCTTGAGCATATCAAAGATCTGCTCAACTATCAAGGGAGCAAGACCCAGGGATGGCTCATCTAGTATCAAAAATTTAGGTCTGCTCATCAGTGCTCTTCCTAGAGAGAGCATCATCTGCTCACCCCCAGAGAGTTTTCCAGCATCGAGTCTGGATCTCTTTTGGAGTATAGGAAACATGTTGTACATTGAGAGAAGATCACTCTCTATCTGATCATCCACTCTGTTGTAGGCACCCACCAGGAGATTTTCTTTGACGGTAAGCTGAGGGAATATTCCTCTGCCCTCTGGTGTATGGGATATGCCTAGTTTGACGATCTCATTGGGTGGCAAAGAGGTCGTATCGATCGGATGAGAGTTTGTGTCTGTTTTGTATAGTATCTCACCGTTTTTTGGTCTTAATAGACCGGATATGGTTCTCAATGTAGTTGTTTTACCGGCTCCGTTTGCCCCTATGAGTGATACGATCTCTCCATCTTTTACCTCAAGGTTTAGATGATGTAACACGTGCGTTGAGCCCCTATAGACATCAATATTTTTAATCTTTAACATCGCTTGTCCTTCTTTGGGGTACCGAGATACGCCTCGATGACTTTTTTTGAGTTTTTGACTTGCTGAGGCGTCCCCTCTTCTATGAGGCGACCTTGATCCAATACTTGAATTCTACTACAGAGGTTCATAATAAATTTTATATCGTGCTCGACAATGAGGATAGTAATGCCAAAATCTTCAAAGATCTTTTTGATCGTATTCATGAGGCTGTTTGTCTCTTGAGGATTCATGCCGGCAGCTGGTTCATCCAGCATCAAAATTTTAGGATTTGTAGCCAGTGCTCGGGCTATTTCCATTTTTCTCTGCTCTCCGTAGGGTAGGTCACTTGCCTGATGATGCAATATCGGCTCAATTCCCATCAACTGTGCCAACTCTATGACCTTGCCAGTAATCTCCTTCTCTGATTTTGTGAACCTTGGGGTATGGAGGAAGGTGTGGAAAAACGAGCTCCCATTGCGCATATGTAAACCGACCTTGATATTCTCCAGAACAGAGAGCTCTCCAAAGAGCTTGATGTTTTGAAATGTTCTTGCGAGTCCTACCTTTGCTGTCTGGGCAGAGGAGTAGTTTGTAATCTCTTTGCCATCAAAAATAATCTCTCCTTTTGATGGCTTAATATTGCCGGACAGCAAGTTGAATACGGTAGTTTTACCTGCCCCATTTGGTCCTATTAGACCCAATATCTCTTTTTTGTCCAGAGTGAGATGGTACTCGGACACCGCGACTACACCGCCGAAATGCTTACTTAACCCCTTGACTTCTAGCACATTAATCCCTCTTCATGTAGTTGTATACCCACATCTAAGATTTCAACCCAAACTATGCATTAGAGATCACCCCTCTTCTACAAAGCATTAGCACATGGGCATTCACAAAGTATCATCGATTCACCTACGGGTGAACCTCAAATACTTTGCAAACACCCATGCACTAAGCCTTTGCAGAATCT
>CAMZLC010000185.1 GCA_947311605.1 uncultured Sulfurovum sp. | reverse complement strand
TGGCTGTTTGAGGGTTCATCTCATCTTCATTTTTTGTTCTTACTTTAAGACCGTATATGGTTTTACTCTCTTGGGTCATTTTTTTCATCATTTATCCTTTAAACTCTTTTTATATTTTTTTAATAATTTCAATGCCCAATCATAATGACTTGAAGTATTTGAAATCAAATAAGACCCCATAGAGGTTGTACCTGTCCATTTGTAGCGTCTCTTATCAAACAGCTCTGCATTACTATGATTTTGTATAGTCTCTCTAACTTTTGCATATGACTCTTTTAGCAATTTTACAGCTTCATCAAAACTTGTTTTTTGATACATCTGCCATATCTTTGCATTGAGTGCAGGAGTATCTTTAAAAGTATAACCTTTTGCAGGTTTATCGGGTTCTTCCCCTCTCATTCCCACTTCATACCACTCCAACATCATCAAGTGCCAATGATGTAAATGTACTAAGATATCTCGTATGTTTTTATCTCTATCGTTATCAAATAGATACTCAGCTCTTTGTTCTATTGTATTAAATGAATGAATCAAATCAAAAAGCTTATTAAAATTCTCTTCACTAAGTTGTAAAAGTTCTTCTTTATTTTTAGGTCTTGGCATCACTGCTCCTTTATGGGTACATAAATTTCTGTTCTCAAATTCTCAGGTTTTGTGCGTCTTGGTTTACTTTTTTAATTTTCCAAAATATATATCCCAATCCTTCTCCCAAACCAAAAAGCATAGGCTCACTGAGTTCAATGCCTAGATGTTTGAGCAAACTACCCGTTGCTGTTGTCTCGCAGTGTTCGCCATTAAAATATTTAAAATTTCTGATTTTCATTCTCTCTCCAATGCGATTATGTTTTAGGCTAATTATAGGATATTTTACAGGTCGAAACTACTCTTGGATTGCGAACTTTATCCCAATGCCTCCCTCTGCTTCTTTGTCAAAGATTTATAAACAAGTTCATACGAATGGTCTATTAACTCTTTAGCCAATTCTTCATCTACATCATTATCTTCCACAGTTACGGTATTCCAATGTTTTTTATTCATGTGATACCCTGCAATAATGCCCTTATAAATAGAGCGAAGTTCCAGTGCATAGATAGGGTTACATTTTAGGTTAACAGATATAGGTCTATCTTCAGAAGCGAGTGCAAACATTTTTTTGTCTATACGATAAACACGAACTTTATCATCAAACGGATAGTCAAATGTAGCCCCTTTTTTACTCAAAATATAATTATCTAACGCCTCAAAGTTCATCACTGCACTTTAGCTGCAAATGCCAAGATGTAACCATCCAAATCCCGTACATAAAACTCTCTCATGCCATACCATGTCGTGTCAATGTCTTTATAAATTTCAACCTTCTCTTTTACTGACTCATAGAGTGTATCAACATCTGCCACCTCGATATAAAGCGTCATCGAAGAGCCGACACGAGCAAAAAAATCACCCACATCTTCTTTAATACTTCCTATCTGTTGTAACATCAACCCTACCTCGCCATGCATAAGATTTGCCCAGACATAAGATTTGCCCTCTTCTACTTTGTCTCCAATAGAGGATTTATCATCACTGACTACCATCGCTATCTCAAATCCGAAATTCTCTACATAATAGTGAACACTCTTTGCCACATCTGCTACTGCCATATTGGGTGTAAGTCGTTTCATTTTTATCCTTTTTTGTTTTTATAATGATAGCGAAATATCACGCCTTGGTATTGTAAAAAATCGACATAGCTTCACACCAATCTCTTTCTAAGCGCTTTTAATTCAAAAGCTTCCAGCCCAAGGATAAAACTCTCCTCAATCATCTCACGAAGCAACCCCTCGTCCACCTCATCAACACTCTTGAAGTACAAATGCCTCACTATCTTGCCATCTCCTTTGAGTGAAGAAAAACTCTCTTGCAGTTGTGCACCTTTCCCAAAAGCCACCACAAAAACATCCCCTTTACCTCGCATCATGATAATCACACCATATTCATCAGAGTAGGAGGTCTGTTTGGCATTTTTAAGCTCTTTTATCTGTGGATAGCTAAGCAGTATGGCTCTTATCTTTTTGAAGATCTCTGCAAATTCTCCTTGGGTGTCTATGTCGTACTGCATGATCCTCCTCCATTATCAGCCATCCGGATGCTGTCGAGCAGCCTCCCACTGTCTTGCAGGAACTGCTCCATGCTCGAATGCTGTATCGGACGAGAGAGAAATCCCCAAGTAGAGGCAATGATATAGCCTGCCAGCTCTTTGGGGTCTGCCTCTATAATACTCCCCGCGCGCATCCCAAACGCCAAGACCCTGGCAAGGGCATCTGTCAGGTAGTCAAACTCTGCCTCACATGCCTTGGCAATCTCTCTGTCTAGCCCCTCCATCTCAAACATCAGCCGATGCAATGGACAGCCATGCTGTAGCAATAGCGCGTTGTGTGTGATCTTTTTCATCGTATATTCAAGTATCCCCATCGCTGTACTGCCGGGGCGCATCTCAAAATCAAAAAATACCCTCACCTTGGGGATCAGGCGCTCTTCTATCATAGAGAGTACCATGGCCTGCTTAGAACCGAAGTGGTGGTACATGGATCCCTTGGGTACACCTGCCTTCTGGAGAATCTCTGCGATAGAAGCCCCCTGGTAGCCATTGCGATAGACCTCGCCAAAAGTACTATCTAAAAGTTTTTCTCTAGTGGGTTGTTTTTTCATAATGCTCCCATACTAATTCCCATTCAACTCAAACTGCCGTCTATGGCTTTGCTATTACCGCCTCAGCTTCACCCTCTGTGCATGCGTGATAGCAATTGCCATAGCGTCAGTGATGTCTAGAGGCTTGATCTCCTTTTTGATGCCGAGTAATCTTTTGACCATGAAGGCGACCTGTTCTTTGGCGGCTTTGCCGTTGCCGGTAATGGCTTTTTTAACTTGTAGGGGTGTGTATTCGTAGAAATAGCCTACTTCTTGCAGCATCTTGAGACTGAGTGCACCTCTGATCTGTGCCAGCTTGAGCACACTTTGAGGATTATAGGCGAAGAAGATATCCTCAATCGCCACCTCCTCTATCTGGTTGCCCTTGAGAATGATATCTATGCCCTCCATGAGCTCTACGATCTGCTCCTGAAGCAACCTGCTTTTGATCTTGAGAACACCTGCTTCAGCCAGTCGGTACCTTTGTCCATCAAAATCCAGTACACAATAACCAAGATTTCGGCTTCCGGGATCTATACCTAATATTTTCATTCACACCTTTGTTCACAGGTGAAAAAGAGTTTTCACAGTGATTTTTTGCCCTATTTTAGCACAATTGCGATAAAATCATAAAAGTTATTCACATCTTATGACAAATCATTGTGAATAGGTAAGCTAGGAGTACCACTATGAGTATCGGAAAATCTGTTCTTGCAGAGCTGAAAAAAGAGATCAATAAAAATGAGTATCAACGCTATATCAAAAATCTGCATTATGATGAGATTCACTCCAGAAGTGACAGGGCTATTTTTACCACATCCAATATCATCGTAGCCAAATGGATCACCACTAAGTACCAAGAAAAAATCGCGCACCTTTTTGAGATACAGAGTGGCATCAAACCACACGTGGAGATTGTCATAGGTAAAATAGACACAGAGACAAAAAAAAGAATCCAGATCAAAGAGCATAAAAACGCACCTAAAAGTACCCATCTCAACCCCTCTTTTACTTTTGCAAGCTTTATTGTCGGCAGTTCCAACCAGTTTGCCTACACCACTGCCAAATCCGTAGCAGAGAAACCCGGACTGCAGTACAATCCTCTCTTTCTCTATGGAGGGGTAGGCCTAGGAAAGACCCACCTCCTTCAGGCCATCGGAAACTATCAGGTAGCAGAGGGGAAAAAGGTGATTTATACCACCCTCGAACAGTTCATGAATAAATATATCTCTCATGTCAAATCGCAAACCATGTATCGCTTTAGAGAGCATTTTAGAGAGTGTGACCTGCTGCTGATCGATGATATACAGTTTCTCAGCCGCAAAGAGCAGACCCAAGAGGAGTTTTTCCATACCTTCAATGAACTACACCAGGCAAAAAAGCAGATCGTGATCACCTCAGACAGACAGCCCAACAAAATTGCCGGACTGGTTGACAGACTCAAAAGCCGTTTCGAATGGGGGCTAATGGCAGACATACAGCCGCCTGAACTTGAGACAAAAATAGCCATTATTGAGAAAAAATGCGAACTCGATGGCATCAAATTAGGCAATGAGATTATCCACTATATTGCCACCAATATGGGTAACAATATTCGTGAGATTGAGGGGACACTGATCAAACTCAATGCCATGAGCAGCATGCTCAATCAAGATATCACGCTGGAATTTACCAAAACGGCCATTAAGGATCAGCTCAAAGAAAAGCAGGAGAATATCTCTATCGACGATATCGTCAAAATCATCTCCAAGGAAATGAATGTCAAACCCTCTGATATCAAATCCAAAAAACGTACCAGAAATGTAGTCAATGCTCGGCGCATTGTCATCTACCTCGCCAGAAATCTTACCCCAAACTCTATGCCTCAGATCGCCCAGTATGTCGGGATGAAAGACCATACAGCTATTTCACACGCCATGAAAAAAATCAATGAAATCATAGAAAACGATGAGAACTTCAAAGTACTCCTGGAGGAGTTTTCCAACAAGATAGGTACAAGCCCAAAGGAAAATGAATAAAAAAAAGATATAATTTTAAAAGTGAAAAGATGTGAATAAATAAAACAAAAGTTGTGGGTAACATGATTCGTGCTGCTGGTCTCTATCGAAGGTTTTCACAAATTCACTGTAACCTACTACTACTACTATATTTATTTATAAATAAGAGGGAGAACATATGAAAGTCAAAGCAGACAAACAGATCATCGAATCTATATTGATTAACTTACAGCCGTTTTTAGAAAAAAAGGATGCAAGCCAGATCACTTCACACATCTATTTTGAAGCACACAGTAATGGATGTATCATCAAAGCAACCGATTCCGAAATAGGATTACAAATCGTAACCGATAGCCTATTGGTAGAACACGAGGGATCCTTTACCGCCAATGGGAAAAAACTATTGGATATTATTAGGATCTTAAAAGAGGGTGAGATTATTCTCGAAATATTAGAAAACACGCTGCTTGTTAAACAAAAACACTCGAAATTTAAACTTCCTACCTTTGATACCAGTGCTTTCCCTGCTTTCCCTGATATCAATGAAAAACCTCAAATTGCCCTGGATTCTCTCCAACTTATTAAAAATCTCAAAAAAATCTCTCCTGCTATCGATACAAATAACCCCAAATTTGAACTCAATGGCGCCTTGGTCAATATCACAGAAACCACTACGGATCTCGTAGGTACAGATACCAGACGACTAGCTATTGCTTCTATTCCCGGTACATCCGGAGAAGAACTTTCTCTCATCTTGCCAAAAAAAGCTATTTTGGAAATACAAAAGCTTTTCCTTGATAAGATCACGATCTGTTATGATGAAACTACATTGATCGTCACCAATGAAAATTATTTCTTCTTTACCCGATTGATCAATGGCAAATTTCCTGACTACCAACGTATCGTTCCAAGCAGTGTTAAACATCAAATCACTCTACCCAAAAGAGAGATGCTTGAAGCGATCAAAATGATCACCACTATTTCCCATGATATCAAAATCTCTTTTAGAAGTGATGCCATACTTTTCAATTCTCTCTCTTCTGACAACGTTGAGGCAAAAACAGAGATAGAGCTGGATACAGGACTGAGCGAAACATTTGAAATCTCTCTAAACAGCAAATATATTCTTGACTTTCTTTCACAGATAGATCATGATACTTTCGAGATAGAATTTAATGAGCCAACACTTCCCTTTTTGGTCAAAGACGATAATTTTATGACCATTATTATGCCTATTGTTGCATAAGGATACAGTATTTTATGAAAGATCAACAAAAAACCAAATATATTTTTGTGACAGGCGGCGTACTCAGTTCTCTAGGAAAAGGGATCACTGCGGCCAGTATCGGCACACTGCTTAAATCTTCGGGGTATCGTGTAGGCGTACTCAAGCTTGATCCCTATATCAATGTCGATCCAGGTACCATGTCTCCTCTGGAGCATGGAGAGGTATTTGTCACCAAAGACGGTGCCGAAACAGATCTGGATCTCGGCCACTATGAGCGTTTTTTAGATACCTCACTGACACAGAACAATAACTTTACAACTGGTTTGGTTTACAAGACAGTGATCGAGAACGAGAGAAAGGGGAAATATCTCGGAAAAACCATTCAGGTGGTGCCTCATATTGTCAATGAGATCAAAGAACGCGTCATTCTTGCAGGTGAGGGCAAAGATATTTTGATCGTTGAATTGGGCGGCACTACTGGAGATATCGAGGGGTTGCCTTTTCTTGAGACCATTCGACAAATGAAGCATGAACTTTCCAAAGCCCAGGTGATGAATGTACATGTCACACTTCTGCCCTATATCAAAGCAGCAGGTGAACTGAAAACAAAACCTACTCAGCACTCGGTTCAAGAGCTTCGCCGTATAGGTATTGCCCCACAGATGCTTGTGTTGCGTGCAGAAGTCCCCGTGACCAAAGAGATCAGAAATAAAATTGCTTTTAGCTGTGATGTGGATATCGACTCTGTGATCGTAGCAGAGGATGCACAGACTATCTATCAGGTACCATTGAATTTCCTCAGACAAGATATTCTCTCTCCTATCTGCAAACAGCTGGATCTGGAAAACTGTCAGCCAAAGATGGAAGAGTGGACCGACTTGGTACATAAAATCATTCAGCCATCTGATGAAGTCAAAATCGCTTTTGTAGGAAAATATCTGGATCTCAAAGAGTCTTATAAATCTTTGACGGAAGCCTTTATTCATGCCGGTGCCCACACAGACAACAAAGTCACGATCAAGTGGGTGGACAGTGAAAAAATAGAGGAGAACGGCGCCAAAAAATATCTGGTAGATGTCGATGGTATATTGGTAGCTGGCGGTTTTGGCTCCAGAGGGGTGGAGGGGAAGATTGCCGCCATTCAGTATGCCAGAGAGAACAAGGTGCCGTTTTTAGGTATTTGTCTGGGTATGCAGTTGGCAATGATAGAGTTTGCCAGACATGTGCTGGGTCTGGAAGATGTCAACTCTGTAGAGTTTGAAGAGCAACCCAAACATCCTATCATCTATCTGATCGATGCGTTTATCGATGCGAGTGGTTCCAAACAGGTACGGACAAGAACTTCTCCTCTGGGTGGTACCATGCGCTTGGGTGAATATGAGTGTGAGACAAAAGAGGGGTCTCATTTGAGGGAAGCCTATGCCTCAAAAGTCATTTATGAACGCCATAGACACCGCTATGAAGCAAATCCAGCATACAGAGAGGCACTGGAAGCTGCAGGCATGGAGGTCACTGGTGAATCTCATGGACTGATCGAAGCCATTGAAGTATCCGATCACCCATGGTTCCTTGGCGTGCAGTTCCATCCGGAATTCACCTCAAGGCTACAGCATGTCAACGAGTGTATCCTGGCATTTATCAAAGCCTCAAAACAGCATGCAAGCGAGCATGACTGATTCTCTCCCGACCCTGACTCCAGAGTGTATTTTTTCTCTTCTGAGCGGGCGTTTTGAAGACAGTTTTCTCTCTCTCAAAGATCTTCCCCATCCTGAGGAATTCAAAGATATGCAAAAAGCGGTCAGTCGCATCCAGTGGGCGATCGAAAACAGAGAGCGTATTATGCTCATTGGGGACTATGATGTCGATGGGGTGATTTCTACCTCGGTGATGAAGCTCTTTTTTGCGTCGATAGCCTATCCCCTTGAATGGATCATTCCCAATAGATTTCGGGATGGCTACGGACTTTCTAGCACACTGATCCCCAGGATCAAAGAGGCAGATCTGGTCATTACCGTAGACAACGGTATCTCAGCCGTAGAGGCAGCCAAGGCATGCAGGGATCTGGATATCGATCTGATCATTACCGATCACCATATTGTGCCGAAAATCGTACCTGATGCCTATGCGATCATCAACCAGAAGCAGAAAGCCTGTCATTTTCCCTATGCGGAGATCTGTGGTGCACAGATTGCCTGGTATCTCTGTACAGCGCTGAATCAGGCTTTGGGAAGCAAGATCGACATGAAAGCATATCTGGAGTTGGTGGCGATAGCGATTGTCGCAGATATGATGCCACTGCAGCACATCAACAGAGCCATGGTACAAGCAGGCATCAGGCTGCTCAATCAAAGTCAGCGTCCCTGCATAAAAGCATTCAAAGAGCACAGCCATAAGAGTGCATTAACCTCGGAAGATATCGCATTTTTTCTGGCTCCGATTTTGAACAGTGCAGGGAGATTGGAGGATGCTTCTCAGGCGGTAGATTTTGTGTGTAGTAAAAATATGTATGATGCCAGGGTGTACTTAGAACAACTCATCGTCCTCAATGAGCAGAGAAAGGCGCTAGAGCAAGAGATCACTGATGAAGCGATGCAGAAGGTAGACAGTAGCTCGAAAGTGATTGTAGTCTCTTCTGAGGGCTGGCATGAGGGGGTAGTAGGTATCGTGGCAGCACGCATTGCAAGAAAGTTTGAAAAACCTGCCATAGTACTGAATCAAAAAGAGAGACTATGCAAGGGGAGTGGGCGCAGTTTCAATGGCTGTGATCTTTTTTCTCTGGTTGATGCACAGCGCGGGATATTGGAGAAGTTTGGTGGACACAGTGCCGCAATAGGGTTGAGTATAGACGCAGATAGATTGGAGCAGTTCAGAGAAGCACTGAATCGTAAGGCTGAAGCGCTATGTTCCCAGGAAGCATTTGTGGATCCAGATATTTTGGGGATACTTTCTTTTCAGCATGTTGAATTTCCTTTGCTGGCACTCATTGCGCAGTTTGAGCCGTTTGGGACAGGGAACAGCAAAGCAAAATTTATGACACAGAATGTAGAGGTATTGGCGGTACAAAAGATGGGAAAAGAGGGCAACCATCTGCGTCTGACGTTGAGGGAAGCGGACACTATTCATCAGGGTGTACAGTTCAAAACCTATGAGTGCTATACACCGGGAGAGCATGTGCATATTGTCTATACACTGAGCGAGAATCATTTTAGGGGGAATACCACCATACAGTTGATGGTGGAGCGGATCATACGGATAGGTGCCTAGCGTATCGTAGAACTATTAGATCGGCAGTACCCTGATCTGATCATCTATCTTCTCTTTGAGCGTGCTCTCTATGGCGAAAAGAGTGCCGGTACTGGAGCTCGCACAGCCGCTACAGGCACCAAGATAACGGATATAGACATCGATCTGTGCCCCGTTCTCCTTAATATCGAGTATCTCCATATCTCCTCCATCCATGATGAGAAACTGACGGATGGATTCATCGATCACCTGGTTGATAGCCACGATCTTCTGTGCCGTATCCATCTCTCTGAAAGGGGTATCGAGCGGTGCCATTTTGGCACGCTTCTCCTCCTCTATCTCTTCGCGTGTTTCCTTGAGGATATCGCTGAGATAGTGCGTACGCATCTCATGGAGCCTGTCGGGTGCGATACAGGCGGTGTCATAGAGCCCTGCCTTGGTATAGTGTGTCACTGCGTCGATACTTTGCAGATCATGCAGCTTGATCGTCTCTTTGATAGCGGCGATACTCATAGGAGAGTCCTGGCAGGGGAGCGTACGCTCTGCTTCTGTTTTCTCCTCTGCTTGGTAGTAGGCCTTGGAAGCTTCCTTGATCGCATCGAGTGCCAACGTGATCACATAGCTCTCCTCCTCAGGTAAGGCAGGGGTACTGGGATTGTCACGCAGAAAATATTCCAATCCTTTATAGGTAATCTCTGCGGCTTTGTCTACGGTTTTGTTGCGGCAGAGTAGTGCTGCCATATCATTGGCGGCGATACCGGCAGGGTTGCCAAAGTGGGTAAAGCGCGCCAGCAGGATAGCATCATCGCTGCTGTCTATCGCCCATTGCAGTGTGACCTTCTCCCCGATCTCTTCACTGCCATAGGTATGGATAAAGAGATCCGCTTCCAGCTCTTTAAGCTCATCTGTACTGATACTTCCGCAGTTTTTTGGGCTGTCGATAAGCATATTTACCTTGTTTCCGTATGTTCCGTTTTCCATTTTTTTCCTTTAGTGCGTGCGCTGTGTACGGATGAAATCTATTGCATCACGAAGCTTCTCTATCGTATAATCTATCTCTTCTTCTGTGGTATATCTGCTGAGTGCAAAACCAATCAGTGTGTGTCTGTATGCCGGATCGGCACCAATCTCTGTGACGATATGTCGCCCCTGCTCAGTAGAGCCATAGATACCTCTTTTGCTCAGCTCCCAAAGCAGTGTTTCACTTTGCACTTCTTTGAATCCTACCAGCAGGGTATTGGCTGTTCTCAGTGCCCAGGGTGTAATGATCAGATGTTCGGGTATCTCGCGTACAGCCTCTTCTAGTTTGTCTCTCAGCTCTCTGACATCTTCCATCTCAAATGCCTGGGCATCTACAGCAAGCTCCAGTGCTTTGCCCAGACCGACGAGACCCGCATGATCATGATTTGGCTGCATGAGATTGGGCAGGGTTTGTCCTGCTTTGACAAAAAGCAGTGCCGTGCCGCCAGGACCGTGCATCGTCCTGGTAGAGAGCGTGAGATAGTCGATGTCCAGCAGCTGTACATCTATGGGCAGCTTGCCGACAAGATGGCTCGCGTCTGTATACAGTGGCACATTATAGGCTTTACAGATCTGACTGACCTCATCTATGGGAATGATCGCACCACTTTGGGCATCTGCCATGGTGACAGAGACCAGTGCGGTTTTGGCTGTAATGGTTTGCTGGAGAAGTGCGATGTCTACGATACCGTCTGAAGTGAGAGGCAGGATGCTCACATGACATCCCTGTGAAGCGATATAGGCGGCTGTCTGATATGCAGCATCGCTTTCATGTGCAGAGAGAATGAGATGGTTTTTCTGCCCGGTCATGATGGTATGCATATAAAACGCCAGCAATAGTTGGCTATGCAGAGCATCTGTGTCTGCACCGATGATCAGTGTGTCGGCTTCAGTGGCATGGAGAGAAGCGCGTATTTTTTCATACGCTTGATCATGTAAGCGTCTGCTCTCTGCTCCCTCTGCATGCATGGCTTGGGGATCGGCATAGTGTGCTGTATAGAGTGGCTGCATTGCGTCTGTGACCTGCGTGTCAAGCAGGGTAGCATGGTTATTATCCAGATATACTTTCATCATCTACCTCTATTTAGGAGTCATATTGTCTTATTGAGATGATAGTACTTTATGCTAGCTTAATTTACGCTTCCGGCTGCCATGTCTTGAATTTAATTTTGTCAGGGAAGGCTTTCCATTTGAAGATATTCTTGTTGTTCAGTGCCCTGAGGCACTCCTGTATGCCCTCACTGATGCTGGGATGAGGGTGCACGGTTTTCATGATCTCGCTCAGCCTTAGCCCACTGTTGATCATCGGTGCGATAAAGATAATGGCTGCAGCAGATTGAGGACCTGCAGCACGCATACCCAAAATCATAGGATCCTCTTCATTGGAGACGATGATCTTGAAAAATCCACTGGTGGCTCTCATTGCAATGGCTCTGGAGACAAGCGTATGGCTATAGGTTACCACTTTGTAGGAGATCCCCTCTTTTTGACACGCTTTTTCACCCAGACCGATAGAAGAAACTTCAGGAGAGAAGAACATAATCGTAGAGATATTTTTATAGCTGAGAGGGTGGACAATGGTATGATTGATCGCTTTGGCCGCAAACCTGCCCTCCATCTCTGCAATATTGACCAATGCCATGTTGCCGGAGATGTCACCTGCTGCGTAGATATGATCTGTCACACGACATTGATCATCGACTTTGAGAAGCCCGCGCTCTGTGATGGTCGCTCCTATCTCTTCCAGTCCAAGACCTCTGGTAGCCGGTACCCTGCCTATAGAGATGAGTATGGTATCCACGGGCACTACGACGGTATGTCCGTCCTGATGGTCGAGGATCACATTGAAATGATCCCCTTCGTCTCTGACCTCTCTGAGGTTTGCCTGGTGATGCATGATCACACCGATCTCCTCCAGCTGCCGATTGACATAGCCGCTGACATCATCGTCCTCAAAGGGGATCACCTTGTTCTGCGAATCCAGTAAGTGTACTTCAGTTTGATCGAAATTGGCAAATATCGTGGCGAATTCACACCCTATGATACCGGCACCCACGATCATGATCCTTTTGGGAAATGCTTTGAGACCATCCATGTGATCTGAGTTGATGATCCTCTCTCCGTCGGTTTTGATCGTAGGGTGCTCTCTAGGGGTAGAGCCTGTAGCGATGATAAAATCATCTGCGCTGATCTCCACTGTCGTGCCATCGTGCTTCTTCACGATAATAGTTTGTGCAGTGGTGAATTTGGCCCGTCCTCTGATGAGGGTCAGGCTTCTACTGCCCCCCTCTTTTCTGGCCAGTGTTTCGATCTGGGAGAGTATCTGGTACTGTTTCTCTCCGGCCGCCTGCTTGACCGTGCGCATGACATCATGGTAGTTGGAGGTGAGCCCCGCAGCATGGTAGCCACGATCTGTTTTTTTGGCTACAGCATAATCCTTGGAGAGCTCCCACATGGTTTTGGAACTGAGTGCTCCATTGACGATGCCTGCCCCTCCGATATGCCCACCCTCTACAATACAGACATGGTTGTCAAAATCATAGGAGCGCATGGCAGCAGCAAATCCTGCCGAGCCTGAACCTATCACACAGACATCAAAGGTTAATTTTTCCATCTTACATCTTCCTTCTGCATTTTTTCTCTCATTATAGCACAGCCAACACTAAAGGGATGACGGAAAATAGGGTGATTTTCATCAAGATTTTTGAAGAGAGAGATTGGTCAGACTGATAGGCTAAAAATAGGGAGAAAATAGGGAGAGCAGCGCCGTGAGAAAGAGGAAGAACATGACCGCCTTTTTCAGTTTGGATTTGTCAAAACTGTTGCCTATCCTGACACCCAGAAGTGCCCCGGCGATGACGACAGGTGTTGCGGCAATGCCCCAGAAAAAACTTTCAGAGAGGGTGCTCCCAAATTTCCAGTACAGCAGGGCGATCTGTACAGGAGAGGCAGCGAGAAATACCATGGTGATAAAGGCTCTGGTGCGCCTGGGTGACCAGTCATGTGCCATCAGCCAGAGTACCACCGGAGGCCCGCCCATCCCCAGCATCCCCAGCATGATGCCGCTGAGTCCAAAAGTGAGAATGTCTAGAATCAGAGGCAGTGATGCCCTGGGTTTAAAAGAGACAAAGAGCTGCGTAGCAAGGATCAGCAGAAGCATGGCCCCGACAAACTGCTTGATCACCGCAGTGTCAAGATTATTGAGTAGATAGAGCAGCCAGATGCCCAGTGGCAGAGTCATATAGCGGATGAGTGCAGGTAGCCGGATATCCTCCCAGACGATAGCATCCCGGAGTTTCCAAGCATTGGTCAGTAGCTGCACAAAGATAGGAATCACCGTCAGCACCACGGCCTCAGCCAGTGAAAACCCTGTCCAGATCAACAGAGGAATGGCCAAGAGGTTAAAAGCAAACCCGATCATCCCCTGTGTCATACTGGAGACAAAAAGTATCATGGCGGCGAGAAGGAGCTGCTGTTCCATTTTGGGATCACCTTTTAGAGAGATCATAGCATAATTTGGGTTGGTTATTACCACAATAGTAGAGACGGGCAAGTATTTTTATGTCATAATCTGCCATCCAAAACAGAGGAGATAAGAATGAATCTGGAGAGTTATCTGGCCTATGTGCTTATAGCATTTTTGACTATCACGAGCCCGGGAGCAGCTATTTTGCTGGCGATCAGTAACGGCATGCGATATACGCTCAAGGCGGTAGTGGTCTCGACACTTGCCAATGCACTGGGGCTGTTTATCCTCTCCTCGGTAGCGATGCTGGGTGTAGGGGCACTGCTCAAAACATCTGCAGCCTTTTTTATCATTCTCAAAATAACGGGGGCGCTCTATCTGATCTACCTGGGTCTAAAGCTTTTTATAAAAAAGGAGTTGACGCTCCATATTCAAAAGGAGGAACATGTGGAGATGGTTCCCTATGGCAAGGTAGCCAAAACCGCTTTTCTCGTAGCAGTCACCAATCCCAAGCCCATTCTCTTCTTTACCGCCGTATTTCCTCTCTTCATGTCCCCGGACTATTCTGTGACAGGGCAGTTCCTTATTATGACCTCTACCTTTTTGGCTATTTCGATCACCTCTCTGATCTTTTACGGCTACATGGCCTCTCGGTTCAAGGCCTGGTTTGCCGATATCAAAAGCCTCAATCTTTTCAACAAAATAACCGGTCTGCTCTTCATTGCCATGGGCTCATTTTTGGCACTGTATAGCCGAAAGGCTGCCTAGGAGTCTGTCAGATCTATGGTGCAGTGGCTGCAAAATTCGTGCGTTGTCTGCATGGCAGCCTTTGATCGCCGTGGATGGGTTTTAGGTTCGAAAAAAGCTATTTTGCGACATGGACATGATCTGTGGCTATTTCCTTATGTTTCTTTTGGATATAATAACCGCTATTTTAACATATCTCTTCATTCATGAGGATATTCAAGGGTTTTATTTTGAGCGAAAACATTATTGGCTACCTGGATGCCCAGGGCAATATTATTGATACACAGAGTGCGGTCGAAGGCTGCTGTGAGAGAGAGATAGCCTATGACAACACTGCGGAAGCATTGGAGATCATTCGCCATTCCACTGCACATCTGATGGCACAGGCGATCACAGAGCTCTATCTGAAGCCACAGTTTTTTGTGGGGCCGGTGGTGGATGAGGGGTTTTATTATGACTTTCGTGTCGATGAAAAGATCTCCGAAGAGGATCTGAAAAAGATCGAAAAAAAGATGAAGGAACTCATCAAAAAGAAGTACAAAATTGAGAAATATGAGATCTCCAAGGCGGAAGCAATAGAAAAATTTGCCCAAGATGATCTCAAGCAGGCAGTACTCTCCCGTATTCCTGATGAAACGGTCACAGTCTATAAGCAGGGAGCATTTGAGGATCTTTGCCGCGGCCCTCATGTACCGGCATTGCGATTTTTGAACAATTTTAAGCTGACCAGAATTGCAGGTGCCTACCTGGGTGGCGATGAAAATGCAGAGATGTTGACACGTATCTATGGGGTAGCGTTTGCCGACAGGGAGTCGCTCAAAGCCTATATGACGATGATGGAAGAGGCAAAAAGGAGAGACCATCGAAAGATCGGTGCCGAGATGGAGCTTTTCATGTTCAATGAAGCGTCGGGGGCTGGATTGCCATTCTGGATGCCAAAAGGTGCCAAGCTGCGTCATAAACTGGAGCAGATTTTACACAAAGCCCATCTGATTCGTGGCTATGAACCGGTGAGAGGACCGGAGATACTCAAGGCAGACATGTGGCGTACTTCCGGTCACTATGCCTGCTATGGAGACAATATGTATCTGACGGAGATCGACGGGCAAGAGTATGGGATCAAGCCGATGAACTGTATCGGGCATATTCAGATCTTCAAACAGACACAGAAGAGCTACCGGGATCTGCCGATCAAATACTATGAGTATGGTGTCGTACATCGACATGAGAAGTCCGGTGTGCTGCATGGATTGCTCAGGGTACGGGAGTTTACGCAGGATGATGCCCATATCTTCTGCACACCGGAACAGATCGCGGCTGAGGTGCTGGAGGTGGTAGAGTTCGTTGACAGTGTCATGAAGCTCTTTGGTTTTGAATACACGATGGAGATCGCTACCAAGCCGGAGAAGGCTATCGGTGAAGACGCTGTCTGGGAGATGGCGACACAGGGGCTCAAAGATGCACTTGAAGGCAACAGTCTTCCCTATACACTTGATGAGGGTGGCGGTGCCTTCTACGGTCCCAAGATCGATATCAAGATCACAGATGCGATCGGTCGTAAATGGCAGTGCGGCACGATACAGGTGGATTTCAACCTGCCTGAGCGCTTTGAGGTAGAGTATGTGGATGAAGACAATACACGGAAACGGCCGGTGATGATTCACCGTGCGATCCTAGGCTCCTTTGAGCGTTTTGTTGGTATTCTAACGGAGCATTATGCTGGAGAGTTCCCAATGTTCCTCGCACCGGTGCAGGTAATCTTCGTGCCGATCACAGACGATCATGTGGCCTATGCCAAAGCACTCAGGCTCAAGCTGCTGGCAGAGGATATAGACGCGGAGATCTACGACAAGAACGATTCGCTTAACAAACGCATCCGTACAGCAGAGAAGCAGCGGGTGCCTTATGTGGTGATTTTGGGAGATGAAGAGGTCACCCATCGAAGCGTAGCGATCAGAGACAGACGCAAAAAAGAGCAGTATAATTTAAATGAAGATGATTTTATGTTACAATTGAAGCAACAAATACAAAAAGGTAAGATTTGAGTAGACACCATAACAACAACAGAGGCAGAAAAAAGGCAGACGATACAGTCATGAATGACCGTATCAGAGACAGAGAATTGCGGGTTCTTGCAGATGACGGTGAACAGTTTGGTATCATCTCTCGTGACGAAGCACTGAAGATCGCCGAAGAGAGAGGGCTGGATCTGGTACTGATGTCTCCGGATGCGAAACCGCCTGTTGCCAAAATTATGGACTATGGTAAGCACAAGTACCAGCTTGAAAAGAAGAAAAAAGAGGCGAAGAAGAATCAGAAAAAGATCGAAGTCAAAGAGGTTAAATTCTCCTGCAAGATCGCTGAAAATGATATTGCCTACAAAGTCAAGCATGCCAGAGAATTCCTCGAAAAAGGAAAACATGTGAAACTCAGGGTATTTCTCAGGGGTCGCGAGATGGCTACGCCACAGCTGGGCAAGGATGTGCTGGAACGCGTATGGCC
>CAMZLC010000184.1 GCA_947311605.1 uncultured Sulfurovum sp. | reverse complement strand
TCTCCAAAGTCGTAGAGTGGATATTTATCTAATTCTGCTACACTACCTGCATGAAAGTAGGAACAGATATTATCGAGATAACGCGTATCGCACAGGCACTCGACAGGCATGGCGATACGTTTAAGAAAAGGTTTCTCAACGACAGCGAGATCCTGCTTGCCGACAAGACAGAATCACTCGCAGGATTCTGGGCCGCAAAAGAGGCTATTGCCAAAGCACTTGGCTGCGGTATTGGATCCCGTTTGGGGTTTCATGATATTCATATCGCCAAAGATCCCAGAGGGGCACCCTACTTTACCCTTAGTGAGCAGGCAGCAACCCTACACCCTATCCAAGAGTCCTCGCTCTCCATAAGTCATGACGGAGGATTTGCTATTGCGGTGGTGGTGGTCATCATCAATTCAAATAGACACACTACCTAAATCCAGTATTAAGCAAGATCAAGTAAAATACCAAGAAAAAGCAAAGAAGGGGAGAGATGAAATACCTGAGATATCTTGGATACGGATGTATAATTGTGCTGCTTGCCAGTGGTTGTGTACGGCGTGTCAGACATATTCCCGTAGAGCCTATAGTAGACGAGAATGCCAATAACCCCATCAGCAAGCCTGTCGGCACACTTTACAACACTACACAGACTGAGAGGAAATACAAACTCAAACCAGAGCCATACAGCATGGGATCCAAAGAAAAAGACCCCGAACTCCTGGGGCCGCAAAGAACTGTCCAGGAAACCGGTCAGCCTACACAAGTCGTGACCAGCCAGCCTGTCAGTACCCCTGCTTCGGCTCCGAAACTCCAAACCAATATGAGCAAAAGTGAGTGCATCTCTTTGATAGGTCAGACAAAATTTGAGCGCTACAGCAAGCGCTTTGGTGGAGAAGCGGGTGCACTCAAGCGCTGTGCCATCCTCAAGAAACTGAAAAGAGGCTAGCTACTTCCTAAAATGTACCATCTTGAAACGGTCACCCATGACCGTAGGTGAGATGAGTGTCTTGATCCTATCCGCCTCCCGAAGATAGTTGATCTCCGTGGTGGTCTTGGCATACTGTTCCAGGATATCGATCAGTCCAAACCGCACCAGCGCTCTTGCCTGGGTCTCATAAGCCACTGTCTCAAAGTCCTCTGCTTCAAATGCATCCATCACCTGCGCAAAATTGACATCATAGGTTATATCGGCCTTTTGATACGCTTCTGCCAGCACCAGTGCTTCATCAAAAAGCGGCAGTGTCTCATGTGCCTGGTAGATGCGAATAGAGAAGTCATTACGCACATATCTTTCACCATAGTCAAAGGTCACAAAATCCAAATGCGTGATACCCCCTGCCATCTCTTGGGCAAATGCGTTATAGCCCACAGCGATCTCCCCGGTGCGAAGCCGGTGTTTTTGAGCAAAATCTCGCAGCGCTTCGGGTGCAGCCTGCCAGCCAATCACATGTGCGTCCACCGTGGCGATCTTTTCGTCCTTGTACAGCTCGCAAGGGAAAGCATCCAGTATTTCATTGGCCACAATAAAAGCATAGGGCACATTGACCTCGGCAATATCGGTAAAAAAATGTACCTTGACTGCATCACCAAACCGCTTCTGTATATACGCTTTCTGTGCCGTCTGCACCTCAGGCTGCCTCTCTACGATAGCAAAATGCAGTGTCTCGATCAAGGCAGGGTCACAACTGTAGAGCCATTGCACCATGTCACACAGCAGATAGCCCTGATGGGCACCTATCTCGACCAGCCAGCCATCTCTGGGTGCCTTTTTTTCAGAGAGCAGCGCAAAAAAATGGTTGGCTATGCTGGCACCAAAAAAGGCACTGGTACTGACTGCCGTATAGAAATCCCCGCTCTTGCCTATGGCCTTGAAATGCTTGTAGTAGCCCCTCTCTCCATACAGCCATGCCTGCATATACTGCGAGAAGGTCAATGGCTTACCTTGGTATACAGCTTCAGAAGCTGCTGTTGCCTTTCTATGGCATAGATTCTTCGGTCAAGCTTCTTGATCTTGAGAGAGTTATGCATCGTCTGGGCATCCTCTTGGGTCTTTTCTCCTGCCTTGACCAGATCTTTGGTTCTATTGTAAAGCCTGCTATAAAGTTGCTCATCTTTTCTCGCAAGCGCACTTTTTCTATTGAGAATGGCGATACTTTTACGTACAATCGCATACTCCAAACCCACGGATCTGCGGCTGTCCTGAAGCTCTGTCATGGACTGCATATAGCTGACCCTGCTCGACTCAATATCCGTTGCACTGTTGATATTCAGTGGTACAGAGATTTTAAACCCATAGGTACTGTAGTCATCATCCATGCCCGGCACATGACGGTTGGTATTGGTGTATCGTGCGTTCACAGAAAATGTGGGAAGGTATTTTGCCCAGGTCATCTTGCTGCTGTAGGATTTTTCCAGAGCTCGGAGACGCTTTGTTGCCACATCCGCATGGTTGTGCTTGTAGTGCTTGAGAGAGATCATCTTGAGGTGAGGCACCCTGAGCCTGTCCGGGTTTTTTCTGCTCAATAGGCTAAAGCTGCTTCTGAGTTTTGCCAGATTGAGTTCGATATCGAGCATTTGCGAGGTATCCTGATTGCGCTTGAGGATCGCCTGATCCAAAAAGCTACTGTCAAGTATGCCTGCGTCATAACTCTCCTGCTTGCGCCTGATATCAATCGTGTCATTTTTGACCATGAGCCTCAGTTTTTGGGTCTGGAGTTTCAGTTTTTTGATACTAAAGAGAATATCAATGGCCTGCCCAATCAACGCCCTTTTTTTCATAGCGATCTCGCGGCTGTTGGCATCCCTGAGTGCATCAGAGTATTTGATCGCATAGTAAATACCCCCTGATCTGAAGATCGGTTGATCAATACCGATACTGAACGCCGAGTTTGAGGTGGTGCCGCTGCGTGGTTGTGTCGTCCAGTTCTCCTGATAGCTTATCGTTATGGGAGAGATCCAGCTGTCATGCAGCTTGTCCATCTCAAGCTGATTTTTCATCTCCTGGTAGTCAAAGATCAGGTTTTTTTCCTGCGTCAGGTAATTCTCCAGATCACTTCCTGCTGTCACATGCACCGCTGTTATCAGACTAGAGAGCAGTAATAGCTTTTTCAAAACGCTTAAATCCTTCATCGATTTCCTCTTTTGTTATCGTCAATGGCGGCAAGAATCGTACGGTGTTCCTGCCTGCTCTGAGTGCGATCACACCCGCTTCAAACGCTGCTGCGAGTACTTTTTGCTGCACCTCACTGTTGACCGCACGCAGACCAAGCATCAATCCCAACCCCACCTCTGCCGTAAAAAGATGGGCATACTGCTTCTGCAATGTTGTCAGGTAGACATCGAACTGCTCAATACGCGTTGCCAAGTCCCCTGATGCTCGCTCCTCCTCCAGTATTGCCAGCACCGTCAGCCCAGCTCTGGTGCTCAGGAAGTTGCCCCCAAAGGTACTGCCGTGGTCCCCCGGCTCAAAGATATCCTTGAGCGATGTCATCGCCACGCCGATCGGCACACCACCGGCCAGCCCCTTCGCCAAGGTAATGATATCCGGTTCTATCTCATACAGATGTGAAGCAAGGAAAGCACCGGTACGATAGATCCCTGTCTGCACCTCATCCACGATCAGAAGTATCTCTCTCTCTTTTAATATCCGGGCAAGACGCTGTATCTCCTCTTTGTCAAAAGGATGCACTCCCCCTTCGCCCTGCACCAGCTCGATCATCACCGCTACGGTCTCGTCATCGATCGCCTCATACACTGCATCGATCTGGCTCACATAGAGAAAACCATCGGGATAGGGAGAGAAGTGAGGAGAGTGAAAACTCTCCTGCCCTGTTGCCTTGACCGTGGTGATCGTTCTGCCGTGAAAAGAGTGCTCCAGTGTAATCACCTTGTAACGCTTTTTCTCAAAGCATGTTTCCCCATGCTTACGAGCGATCTTGATCGCCGCTTCGTTGGCCTCTGCGCCAGAATTGCCAAAGAAGCAGCGCATATCATAACCGCTGAGGGAGACGATCCGCTCTGCCAGCTCCGCCTGCGGTGCGATGACCTGCAGATTGGAGGTATGGATCAGCGCTTTGGCCTGGGTACAGATAGCCTCTGTCAACAGAGGATTGCCATGCCCCACGCTGCTCACACCAATGCCCGAGGCAAAATCAATATACTCTTTGCCGCTCTCGTCATAGAGTCTGGCACCCTTTCCTTCTACAAAGCTGGTATTGTTACGGCCGTATGAGGAGAGCACAAATGTCTGATCTAAAGTTGCTGCTGTCATCTTTTTTCCTTGAGTAAAACCTGAAACGTGCTATTACCACAGTAATAAATAGACGTGATTATACCCAAACTTGGCTATAGAAATAGAAATAGTCCACAGAAGAACCAAAAATTCATATCCCTATCATCTTCAGAGTGCTATAATAGAAAAGATACAGATTAATTTAATAAAGTAACGCCATGAGCCCTTCCAAAAACCTTGTAGAGCAGTCATCCATTATTGCCAGTGTGGTAAAGTGGACATTTCTGGCAAGTGTTGTGGGCGTACTCATTGGTGGCACTGTCACCCTCTTTCTCAGTCTACTCCATTACTCTGAAGCACGCAGAAGCATCTTCCCTTTTCACTACTACTATCTATTGCCATTGGGGCTGATGCTCAGTGTCTGGCTGACACGCACATTTGCCCCAGATGCCAAAGGACATGGCACAGAAAAGGTCATCGAAGCGGTACACAAGAAGAGTGGGCATATTGATATTGCAGTGATCCCTGTCAAGCTTTTGGCAACGATTGTCACCCTTTTCTCCGGAGGCTCTGCCGGAAAAGAGGGGCCAGGTGCCCAAATCGGTGCCGGTACAGCCTCGGTCATTTCGGATCTGCTCCATTTCTCAAAAAAGGATCGTAAAAAACTGGTCGTGTGCGGTATCAGTGCAGGGTTTGCTACCGTTTTTGGTACACCCATCGCTGGTGCTATTTTTGGTATCGAAGTCCTGATCGTCGGCACACTGATGTATGACCTGTTGCTTCCCTCCATCATTGCCGGTTTTACCGCCTTTTTTACCGCACAGTACCTTGGAGCGACCTATACCTATTATGATATCAGCTATTTTCAGCACTTTTTCATCGATGTGGTACTGATCGCCAAGGTGGCAATCGGTGGTATCTTCTTTGGACTTGTGGCCTATCTGATCGTCGCGACCCTGAAACAAGCAGAGAGTATCGTAGAAAAGATTCCCATGAATCCCTACAAAAAGGCTTTTGGGGCAGGACTGTTACTGGTATTGCTCTCTTTTATCGTAGGAGACAGCTTTTTTGGATTGGGTCTGGACACCATCTCTGACTCTCTTCGCTTTGAAGGTAGCGTATCCGCGGATATCCCCTGGTATACCTCTATCGTCAAGATCTTCTATACTGCGGTCACGCTGGGCTCAGGTGGTAGCGGGGGCATCGTCACACCAATCTTCTATATCGGTGCGACAAGTGGGCACTTCTTTGGCGGTCTGTTTGGCGGAGAACATCAGCTGGCGCTCTTCGCTGCGCTGGGGTTTGTCTCTGTGCTGGCTGGTGCCACCAATGCGCCTATTGCAGCGATCATTATGGCGATGGAGCTTTTTGGGATGGATGTCGCACACTATGCGGCCGTCTCTATTGCCATCAGCTTTTTGGTTCTAGGTCATCGCTCTGTGTTCCCCTCCCAAAAGATCTCCATGAGCAAGTCAGGTCTTCTGGATATAGAGTATGGAGAGGATATCGAGCACTCCAGCGTCTCTCTGACCGAAGCCAATGCCAAGCAGTTCCGAGAGATACAGCGCCAGATACGCCTCCGCAGGCTCAAGCGTGCCAACAGAGAAAAAATAGAAAAGAAAAAGAAAAAAGAGGCTCCCCCAAACCACACTTAGCGTATAATACACCCTCACATTACCACAGGATCACAGATGCAACAGAAGATATTCAACATAGACGCAGGTGTCTTCTATATGCTGATGGCGACACTTACTTTTGCTGCCATGGGCGGGCTCGTCAAGACACTCAGTCAGGCACTTCCCTCTCTGGAGGTCACCTTTTTTCGCAATGTTTTCGGTGTGGCTATTATCGGGGTCAGCCTCTGGAGAGATCCCATGCAGAGCAAAGGCGGCAAGCCACTGCTGCTTTTTTTCCGTGGTTTTATCGGCTTTATCGCTCTTTTGGCTTACTTCAACAATATGGCAAACCTCCCCCTCGGTACCGCTGTCACTTTCAATAAAACATCTCCGCTCTTTCTAGCATTTTTTGCCTGGATCTTTTTGGGTGAACGGCTCCCCCGTACGGCTGTAGCAGCCCTGTTCTTTGGCTTTGCAGGGATTGCCATGATCGCCAAGCCAGAGGGGATACTGAGTCTGGATCACGATATGATTCTGGGATTGGTCTCTGGTATCGGTGCCGCGCTGGCATACACCTCCATCCGTGAGCTGAAAAACCATTATGATATTCGTACAATCGCACTCTCTTTTATGGTCGTGGGTACCGTAGGACCGATACTTTTGATGCTACTTGCGGAGGTTGTGACTGTGCCAGACACCTTGGATTTTATGGTCTCTCGCTTTGTCATGCCTCAGGGTATCTTCTGGCTCTATATCGTACTGGCAGGTATCTTTGCCACTGCTTCACAGCTACTCATGACCAAAGCCTACTCTCTTACCCAGGCAGGTATCGTCGGCACGATTACCTATACGCAGATCCTTTTTGCTGTCATTATCGGTACACTGCTAGGCGACAGCCTGCCGGATATGTGGAGTTGGATCGGGATGGGGTTGATCGTCGTAGCTGGGCTACTGGTCACTGTTCCCAAAAAATGATACCAAATGATACCTATGTCAAAAACTGATACAATAGTGGCATGAGAATACCTGCCATTCTTCAGACCATTGCACAAGACCTCCTCTCCCAAGATGCCCAAGCAATCGTCGTCGGTGGCGCGGTCAGAGACCATTTCCTCTCCTTGGCGGCCAAAGATTATGATATAGAGGTTTTTGGGCTGGACAGCCTCAAAGCGCTTGAATCTACACTCTCCAAGTACGGCAGTGTCAATCTGGTAGGCAAGCATTTTGGGGTACTGAAGCTGACACATGAGGAAGAGGTGTATGACTTCTCTCTGCCTCGCAGAGAATCCAAGAGCGGCAGCAGACATCAGGACTTTGATGTCACTGTAGATGGAGAGATGTGCTTCGAAGAGGCGGCCAGCCGTAGAGATTTCAGCTGTAATGCGATGGGCTTTGTGCTGGGCACGAAATCTTGGCTCGATCCTTTTGGCGGGAAAAAAGATATAGAAGCAGGCATACTGAGACACACCCACAGCCATACCTTTGTCGAAGATCCACTGAGGGTGTATCGTGCCGTACAGTTTGCGGCGCGCTTTGGATGGGATATCGCTGAGGAGACCATGCAGCTGTGCAGGCAGATGGTCTCAGAAGGCATGCTCGATGCACTGCCAAAAGAGCGGGTCTATCTGGAGTGGCAAAAACTGCTGCTCAAGGCACCAAGGCCCTCTCAAGGCTTTGTGCTGATGCGAGAGCTGGGGATCATCGCAGACTGTTTCCCGGAGCTTCATGCCCTCATAGATACCCCCCAGTCTCCCCGGTGGCACCCCGAAGGGGATGTCTGGACACATACCATGATGGCTCTGGACAAGATGGCACAACACTGCAGGACAACACAGCAGCAGTCTCTCGATGAAAAACAGACCCTCAAGCTGCTCCTCGCCATCCTCTGTCATGACCTCGGCAAAACAAGTACCACGACCATCGAAGCAGACGGGCGTATCCGATCCATCGGGCATGAAAAGGCAGGATTGGCACCCAGCAGATCACTGCTCTACAGACTGACAGATGAGCATGACTTTATCGCCTCTCTCCTGCCTCTGGTAGAACACCATCTCAAGCCCTCACAGTTCTACACCCAGGGAGCAAAAAGTGCAGCGATCAGGCGGCTGGCAACCAGAGTGAATATAGAGGAGCTTGTCCTCGTGGCAAATGCAGACTTTTTGGGGCGCAGTACCCCAGAGGCTGTATCAGGTACCTACCGGGCAGGGGCGTGGCTGCTCTCCCAAGCCAAAGCACTGCAGGTAAATACCTCTCCTCTTCCCCCTCTCCTCCGGGGAAGAGATCTTATAGGGTTTGGGCTGTCCCCCTCCCCCCGTTTTAGAGAGATACTTGATGCCGTGTATGAGCAACAGATCGAAGGAAAATGCCAGAATCGGGAAGAGGCCTTAGCCTATGTCCGGAAATATATTGCTTCAAGCTGAAACCAAATAAAAGATCAAACCTTTGACTGCATGGCTATACCTGCGCTACCGTGACCTTGACTTCCTGATAACAGGCACCCTCACCCTCTTCGCTTGCCAGCGGGGGCGTGAGCTTGTTGAGCCCGATACTACCGGCAGGGATCAGCACACAATCCTCTCTCAGATCATGGCTGGTCTTGACATCAAACTGCTGCACCCCATAGGCAGAGCGTACCTCTACCCGCACACCCTCCTCAAACCCGCAGGAGGGAGGCAGGAACACCTGTTCTCCTCGGACAAACTGGGTATTGAGTGATTTGGCGGATTTGGGGGAGAGCAGCCAATAGCTCCCTACCTCTGCCACATCGTCAAACGCATCCTCATACTCATCAATAAAGACAAAGCGCTCTTCGTTCTCCTCTCCGAAACCCTCACGATAGGGAATCTCCTGATAATCAGGCAGTGCGGCATAACCATGGGCGGTGGCAAACTGACCTCTCCAGATATCCAGATAGGTCTGCTCGCTCTTCAGCCCTTCCAGCCCCAGTCTCTCAAACATCGCTGCGACAAAATCGTACTCGCTGATGCCAACATCGCTCTCCAGCACCTTGTGCATCTCCTCTATATAGTGGTGTCCGTAGCAGAGACGGATATCCTCTTTTTCCAGAAAAGTTTTGGCAGGGATCACGATATCTGCCAGATAGCTGGTCTCATTTTCATGCAGCCCAAAATAGACCAGGTGTGCCACCTGTTTGAGCGTAGAGACCACCCGGTTGGCATCAGGCATAGAGCCTGCTGGGTTTCCCCCCTGCACCAGCACACTGCTAAACTTCTCAAACGGCGTGGTCACGATCGAGACCTTGTCTGTCTCCACCTCGAAGGGGTTCTCGAAGCCCTGTACAGTGTTGCCCAGATAGCTCACCCCGCAGCCCTCTCGTCCGAAGAGCCCCAGTGTCGCAGCCAGCGAATCGATCGCCCAAAAGACCTCATGCCCATGGCTATACTTCTGCGGACCCGCCCCTAGCAAAAAGACCACTTTTTTTCCCAGTATCAGATTGAGTAGCGCGCCGATCTCCTGCAGATCCGTACCGATACTTCGCAGGGAAGGTACGATCCGGAAGTCCTGTGTAAACGCATAAAAATCCTCAAAATCCTCTGCGTGCGCCTCCAACCAGGTGGCATCTTCTGCATTTTCCATCGTGACAAAGCGTGCCAGCATGATCGCCAGTAAAAAGTCACTGCGCGGCTGTATCTGTAGATGCATATCCGCACGTTTGGCGATAGGTGTACGCACCGGATCGATGACGATGAGCGTTTTATCCTTGATATAAGGTAGAATATGAGAGTTTGTGACTGTCAGGTTGCGCCCCCATACGACCACCACCTCCGCTTTGGCGATCTGCTCGGGAGGGAGTTGACGGTTATAGCCCCTGCCCGCAGCGATGCCCGCCTGCCCTGCCCCGTCACAAAGACTACCGTAGGTACGGGTGCCGCCCAGCTTTTCTGTCAGCAGATTGGTCATACGCTGCATCACACCCAGATGTCCTGATCCACGCCACAGCAGCATCGGAGACTGAGCAAGTGCTTTGGCAGCGGCATCGAGTGCCTCCTCCATACTCACCTCTACTCCATTGACCCTCGGTGTCTCTATGCGGGGGGTTTCGTGCATATGCTTATTGAGCAGGGCACAGAGTGCACCGTTGCTGGTCGGATGAGCAGGGGTGGCGACCAGTCGTGTCGGATAGCTAGGATCACAGGTGATCGCACAGGCATCCCAACAATCCAGCGGACAGGCGGTACGGATCATTTGATCTCGACCTTGAGTAGCGATGAGAAGGGATACTTCGGAGGCACAATCATCTCGGTACGGTAGGCAGAGATGAATTGCTCGTCGGCCTCACGCCAGATACGAGAGATCGGCAACCCCTCCTCGCTTCCCTCGATATAGACTTTTTTCTGCGCGATACCTTTAAGCTCCTCGCGGTCCAGGTAGAGTACCAGCTTGCCCTTGCTCAAATCATCAGCGATAGCCAGCGGCATGCCCGGCGTAGCAAACTCTCCTGCCCGTACCATGATCTTGTAGAGATATCTGCCTGTCAGTATGATGCTTTTTTTGGAGATACTGTCCTTGAGCCTCTTGATCTTGTACTGCAGATCGAGGATCTGCTTCTTGAGGTTGACCACCTTCTCCTGCGTACCCAGCCATTGGTTTTTGGCAGCTATCAGCGCACTATAGGCAGTGTCTTTTTGGGTTTGGGTGCTGGTCGCCAGTCCATTGACCCGCTCGAAATAGGACTGCTTGAGTTTGTAGCTCTTTTCCAGCCCCTTGAGTATCTCCTCATTGATCTTCAAATTCTCTTCAGAAAGCATAAAGGTATCCTGAGAGGTCTTGAGATTGATCTTGTCCATGGCGTCATCGATCTGTATCACGGCACTGCCCATGGCGGTTTTTCCTTCTGCAGAAAGATCTACTTTGGTGATCGTCCCACTGACGGCGGCCTTGATCGTCGCCCGCTCCAGCGGCTCTACTTTGGCATAATGTATCTTACCAAGGAGCAGTACGGGCAATGTAAATATCAATAATTTTTTCATAAAAGTCCTTTTGTCAACTACTAAATTTTATACGTGATAATACTTGGTACTTTACAAAAAGGTACAGCGATAAGCCGGGTTCTGTCATTGGGTAGTAATTTATCTAGGCCTGCCGTTGCCGACAGGCTCAAGCGGGACACACAAAAGCGTGAGGCTTGTACCTGGTGCCCCTTGCTGCGGACAGGGTTTACCTGGCTGGGTATGTTGCCATACCCACCGGTGGGCTCTTACCCCACCCTTTCACCCTTTACCATAGGAAGGTCTCCTGCCAAAGAGGCAAAGCCTCCTTGGCATTCCTCTCACTAAAGCTTCGCCTTTCGGCGAGAACTCAAGTTATGGTTTTCTGCTCTCTGTTGCACTTGCCCTCAGATTACTCTGGCCATCGGTTAGATGGAGTCCTGCCTCACATGCAGCCCGGACTTTCCTCTCGCGGCAGATGCCGCCAGCTACTACCTGCTGTACCTTAGAGAGGATTATACCAAAAGTTTCTCTAACGAATGCAATGACTTTTACTGCAATCGCTGTTTTTCATATCCTGACACCTGTTACCAAAGCATCAAAAACTATACATTTTTATACCCGCACCTACACCTCTAAAGCAATCTTTTAAGTGATATCCTATATAGTAGCAGTTCAATCTCTCGGGGTGCTGTCACAGACAGCTGAGAAGATAGGGGTCTGACCCCTCATATCTACCCGCTGAACTTGACCTGGCTAACACCAGCGTAAGGAAGAGAACTGTAATGACACCTACTGTAACACTACACTTCTCCTCTTTTTAAAGAATATTTAGGATCCGGTCACAATAATGAGGTACATTTGGAGCAACGACTTCAGTCGTTTCTATGCGACTAAAGTCGCATCCCCTTGCTGCATAACTGCCTTGACTTTGCGACATTGGTTCTTAAAAAATATTCAACCCAAAGGAGTATATTTTATGATACCTACCGCACTCAGCATCGCTGGTTCCGACCCCTCTGGAGGAGCCGGCATACAGGCAGATCTCAAGACATTTTCTGCGCTTGGGGTCTATGGTATGGCAGCCATCACGGCCCTGACAGCGCAAAACACCCAGGGGGTCAGCGGTATACACCTGGCTCCGGCTGCTTTTGTTGCTGAGCAGATCGCTGCACTTTTTGCAGATATCCGTATCGATGCGATCAAGATAGGGATGATCGCCCATGCAGAGATCGCCCATGCAGTAGCAGACACACTCACAGCGCAGGAAAAAGTACCCGTCGTACTCGATCCGGTCATGGTAGCCAAAGGCGGCCATGCACTGCTCGAAGAGGATGCCGTCTCTGCACTCAAGGGCCGGCTCTTGCCACTGGCTGATCTCCTCACGCCCAATCTGGAAGAGGCAGCCAGACTGCTGGATACTGCCGTTGCATCCGACCGTGCAGAGATGGAGGCACAGGGCAGAGCACTGTTGGCGCTTGGCCCCACAGCCGTCCTGATGAAAGGCGGTCACCTCGATGGTACAGAGAGTCCTGATCTGCTCATCACGGCAGAGGAGAGCCTGTGGCTGGAGTCTCAGCGCATCGACACGGACAACACGCACGGTACAGGCTGTACCCTCTCTTCGGCGATCACTGCAGGGATCGCCAGGGGAGAGAGTATCACCGAGGCTGTCATACATGCCAAGGTCTATATAGAGGGTGCCATCTCCGCCGCAGATACCCTGCAGATCGGCTCAGGACACGGCCCTACCCACCATTTTCATG
>CAMZLC010000183.1 GCA_947311605.1 uncultured Sulfurovum sp. | reverse complement strand
CTGTCGGTATTTGAGGACGGAAAGTTCCGACTCCTTGACAAGGAGAGGCGATGAGGAGCCTCTACGCCAGCGCAAACGACTATCTCAACCGTCTCAAATTTTCCAGAAAAACCAGGCTGCTTATCGGTATCATCGCTATGGGCATGGTCTCGATCGGTTTTTTCATGCTTGTCTCCATTTTCGCCATCAAATATGACTATGAGAAGCTCTACCAGAAGCATACCCTGCCCCAGACCAAACTCGAAGATATCAAAGACAGCTACTCTGTCAATATCTATGAGACACTCAATGATCTGCAAAAAGGCGCTATCAATCAGAAAGATGCAGCAGAGGTGATAGGGTCTGCCAGAGAGATCATTCACTCACAATGGCAAGATTATCGTACACTGACCGATCAAAAGATCGGCGGGCTTCCCTATCTCGCCCGTGCCTGGCTGAGCCTTTTTCTGCCGGACTATACCTATGGGGGTCAGGAGGAGCGTTATTATCAGCAAGGCCTGACAGAAAAAATCGCCACCAAGATCAAAAAGATCGATAGCCAGATTTCAAAGATGATCAAAACGCAAAATTATAGCACCAACACTGCTACAGTGCGTAAGATCACGGAGATCTTTCTCGATATTCATGCGGTCAATATCTATCTCAGCAGCCTGATCACCACCCATCTCAAAGAGGCGATCGCCCAAAAACAGCAAAATGACAAGATGTTCCAGGTCAGTATTGTGATGCTCTTTTTGCTGATTGGGTTTACCTTCTTTCTCAGTATCCTTATTGCCCTGCTGATCACCAACCACTTCAAGCGTCTCAACCAGTCCCTCGAATCCAAGGTCATGCACAAGACCAAAGCCCTGCGTGCGCTCAACGCCTCTTTGGAAAAACGGATCGCAAAAGAGGTAGAAAACAGCCGCAAAAAAGACCAGGTCATGTTCCAGCAGGCCAAACTGGCGAGCATGGGAGAGATGCTTCAGAATATCGCCCATCAGTGGCGGCAGCCCTTGGGTACGCTGACGATGATCATTCAGGGGATCGAGTCCAAATACTTTGCAGGCAAGCTGGATGATGCCTTTATCCAGTCACGGGTCGAGGATGCCATGCTGCTCTCCAAAAATATGTCGGAGACACTGGAGGACTTCAGGACTTTTTTCCATCCCCACAAAATCCACCGGAGTTTTGCACTCAAGACCGTGATACACAAAGCTATCGAACTGACCAAATACCAGCTGGGACGTGCCCGCATACAGACCATCCTCAAAACAGAGAGAGGGATCACGGTCAGCGGATACGAAAATGAGCTGACCCACATCGTACTCAACATGATCAACAACGCCAAAGACGCCCTGCTGCACAAAGAAGATGGTGCACGCACACTGTTTATCATCATCCGGGAAGATGCGCAAAATGCCTGGATCAATATCATAGACAATGCCGGCGGCATCCCGGATGAGATAGCCCCCAAGATCTTCGAGCCCTACTTTACCACCAAACACAAAAGTGTCGGTACCGGTGTAGGGCTCTATATGTCCAAACAGATCATCGAAAAGCATATGCGTGGTAAAATACTCTTCAGGAACATCCGGCACAGCATGGGTGTCAAGGGCGGCAGCCTGCAATCCTGCACCATGTTTACCGTCGTTATACCCAAAAAGAGTCCAAGGAGCCCGTCATGACCATCCGAGATTTTGATATCCTCAAAGCGTTTAGTGTCGTCTACATCGAGGATGAGCCCAGCCTGCTCAAGCATACCGCAGCCATCCTGGAGGATTTTGTCGGAGAGATCTATGCCGTCACAAGCTGCAAGGAGGCATTTGCGATACTCCGCAAACATCCTGTCGATGTGATCATCTCCGATATCCTTCTCGAAAATGAAAATGGCATCGAGTGCCTCAGAGAGATCAGAGAGAGTCTACAGTTGGAGATCCCAGCTATACTCACTACCGCCTATACCGATACAGAGTTTCTCCTCGATGCCATCCAGCTCAAGGTGGAGAACTACCTCGTCAAACCGATCAGTATCAAGGAGCTGCTCAATACCCTGCATGACACACTCAAGCCCAAGATCCAGCAAAGAGAGATCACCCGCACCCAGAATGTCATCAAGACCATTTCAGCCGTCATAGAGGGAAAACAGGTTGCATTGATTAGATTCATATTTGCAAATATAGATAGAGAGAATCTCCTACACTACTCCTACGGTGACATCATGGAGGCCACCGGCATCAGCAAGCCCACCATCATCAAGCTCTTCAAGCAGCTTATGGAAAAAGGTATTTTCAGCAAAGTGCAGAATGGAAGGTATCGATTTGACCCTGTGGCACTGGAGAGGCTGTAGGACTACTCAATCCTCTCAGGATGGCGGTAGAGATTCATGCCTCTGTTGCGCACGAAGCCTATGAGGGTCAACCCGAACTTCTCAGCGATCTGCAGACCCAGGCAGGTGGAGGCGGTGCGGGAGGCGAGGATAGGGATCTGGTGCATGACGGCCTTGGCGACCATCTCTGAGCTGAG
>CAMZLC010000182.1 GCA_947311605.1 uncultured Sulfurovum sp. | reverse complement strand
GTTCATGCATACCTGTTTGTGACCAGGGTGCGAAGTAGCGTCTGTTGTAGGCTCTGTCGTAGCGAAGTTGCTGTGATCTGGGCAGAGGGATGAGCTGCTTGGCATAGTAGGAGGTGCGCTGTGGGATATGTTTCATGTCCGCCACCGTATGAAAAGGGAGGTGATCGATGGCCGAAGGGGTGCGTTTGTCCGGCTTGATACTGTAGCCCGCCTCTGAGATGCCGGCAAAAAGAAGTGATACGATGAAGAAAATGCTTTTCAGCATCTTTAGCGCTTTCTCTCAGGCTTGAGTGAGTATTTGCCTACCTCTTCGAGAAAGGCGGTGGCATAGGCACCTTTGGGCAGTGTAAATCTGACCGCCAGTGCCTCTTTTTGCTGATCGTAGCTACACGAAAATCCTTCCGGCCAGATCCAGGCTAAGCGCCGGTCTCCACGGAGATTGGTAAGCTCCTCATCGTCATGGGGCTGCTCCAGATGCCTGGCGTCAGCATAGGCTCTGGAGACCTGATCTCCCGCCAACAGTCCCGTAGGTGCGATCTCCCGTTTATGGAAGCGTCCGGCATCAAAATAGCTGTCTTTGCAGTAGCTTTGCTTGCCGGAAGGATATTGCATCAGCGCCTCGCCCAAAAAGAGCTTGAAGAACTGTGGTTGCCTAGAAAGATCCTCGATCAGTGGGGCAGGGTATCCCAGGATTTCTACCGCCTGGGCGGGAGTGTTTTTGGCGATCACCTGGGAGAGGCTGATCCTTTGGGAGAGCCAGCGGTTGAAGAGGTAGCTCTGGTAGGCAGAGACCAGCAGTTTTTCTTTGGCACCCTTGAGGCGCTTTCCGCTGTGGGCGATCTCTTTGCCCTGCTCCCAGCTCTTGCCATCTTCGCCGAAGCGTTGATAGCCGTAATAATTGGGAAAGCCTTCATGAGACATTTTTTGGGCGATCTTCTCGAAGTGCTTGGCACTGTTTTCTGTGATCTGTGTCAAGATGATCTCAAAGCGATTGCCCTTGAGCTGTCCGACCTTGAGAGGGAGGTGGTTGTAGTGCTTTGCCAGTATTTCTATGCGTTCTGTGGTGATATGCTTGAGCATCTTCTCGTATTTTTTGGGGAGTGAGATGCGCTGTATGGTGGTAGCATTTTTGTCTTTGAGTCCGGCGTAACCGATCTCTCTGTCATCTGCGCCAGTAGCCTCCTTGAAGATATTCAGCAGTCTCCAGGTGCTGAGATCCTGTTTTTTGATATCCATCAGCAGGTACTCGCCCCTGCCGCTGGGCGCAAAGAGGGGTATCTCCTCCACATGGAATCGCTCCACACTCTGCTGAAAATCAAAAGGTATCGGGTCATGGGTATAGGCATAGGTTTTCATACATATATTGTAGCTGTTTTGTGTGAACAAAGCGTTACTTTTTGGAGTTAGTCCCTTTTTCTGCGGCAATTTTAGAAAATCAGACCAAGGTTTAAAGCCAGTATGATAAAATAGCTTCATAAAAATTTCAAAGGAGATACGATGAATAGAGGCAAAAAGGTCGCCTTGTGTGCCTTGGCGATACTATCGACATTGTCATTGCAGGCAGGCGACCGGGTCAAATGGAAGATAGCGACCACCTGGGGAAGCGCAGCCGCACCGATCATCACTGCTACGGAGAATATGGCAAAGTATGTAGAACAGATGAGTGGCGGCGAGTTTACGATCCGTGTGGACTCTGCCAACAAGCACAAGGCACCCATGGGGGTCTTTGATATGGTCAAGGGCGGACAGTACCAGATGGGACATACCACCTCCTACTTTTGGAAAGGCAAAGATATCAACCTGATGCCTTTTACTACGATGCCTTTTGGGATGACAGCCCCGGAGCGTATGGCATGGATGGACTTTGGCGGCGGGATGGCACTCATGGAGAAGGCCTATGCTAAGTACGGTATGCTCGCATTTGAGGGCGGCAATACCGGCAATCAGATGGGCGGTTGGTTTAAAAAAGAGATCAAGACAGCTGAGGATCTCAAGGGCCTGCGAATGCGTATCCCCGGATTTGCGGGAGAGATCATGTCCGAGCTGGGGGTTGCGGTGACCAATATCCCACCGGGTGAGCTCTATACCTCGCTCGATCGCGGTACGATCGATGCACTGGAGTGGGTAGGGCCGGGCATGGATATCAAGATGGGATTTCACAAGATCGCTCCCTACTACTACACGGGCTGGCATGAGCCTGGTGCCGAAGCGGAGTATCTGGTCAACAAAAAGGCCTACGACAAGCTCAGCGACACGCACAAGGAGATCCTGCGCAATGCCATGCGACTCTCTGCCTACCGTATGTATATAGAGTTTTACCATGAGAACGCACTGGCATGGGCAAGCATGAAGGAGAAATATCCCAATATCAAGGTCAAAACCTTCCCCAAGCCGATCATGGATCAGATGAGAAAGGTCAATGACGCACTGGTCGCCAAGTACAGTACACAGAGCCCATTTTTCAAAGAGATCGTGGACTCACAAAGGGCCTATATGAAAAAAGCCAGAGACTGGACAATCATCTCTGATCTGGACTATATCCAGGGCAAATAGTCAGACCTCCGTCGGGGAGCAGAAGCAGGAGCGCAGATGGTCATTGACCATACCGATCGCCTGCATGTAGGCATAGATGATGGTGGGGCCTACAAAGCGCATGCCTCTCTGCTTGAGTGCCTTGGAGATCTTTTCTGAGAGTGGGGTGCTGGCCGGTACCTCGGCTATGTCTGTGAAGCGATTAACGATAGGTGCACCCCCTACAAACCCCCAGATATAGCTGTCAAAGCTCCCAAACTCCTCCTGTATCTCTATGACTACCTTTGCATTGTCGATAGCAGCTTCTATTTTGCGTCTGTTTCGGATGATGCCGCTGTTGTGGAGCAGGGCATCTTTTTTGGTGTTGTCGTAGGCTGCCACTTTGTGTAGATTGAAATCATCGAAGGCTTCGCGGTAGTTGCTTCTCTTGTTGAGCACTGTCTCCCAGGAGAGTCCCGCCTGTGCACTCTCCAGCACCAGAAGCTCAAAAAGCAGGCGGTCGTCATGCAGCGGTACACCCCACTCGTGGTCGTGGTATGCCAGGTAGCGTGGATTGTCCGGATTGGCCCAAGGGCATCTTGATATGTTTTGCATAGGCCATTATACAGTAACCCGTCTCAAACCAAAAATTTGTTACTATCTTTTCCAGTAAGCATAGGGAGTGTCTGATTTGAAAAAAGGTGTATTGCTGCTCAATATGGGCGGCCCCAACAACATAGATGAGGTGGAGATGTTCCTGCGCAATATGTTTGCAGACAAACACATTCTGCCCATGAACAGCAAGAGCAGAAAACTGGTGGGGGGCATCATCATCAAGAAGAGGCTGCAGGAGGCGCAGGAGAACTACCGTGAGATCGGCGGGAAATCTCCCTTGTCAGAGATCACGCAGGCACTGTGTCATAAAGTGGAGGCTTTGGCTGGTATGCCTGTGCTTCCTGCTATGCGTTATGTGCCGCCTTTTGCCGATACGGCACTCAGAGACTTTCAGCAGCAGGGGATAGAGGAGATCCTCCTCTTTCCTATGTACCCTCAGTACTCGACCACGACCACGCTCTCTTCTGTAGAGGATATGGAGGAGCAGTGTGCAGCGTTGGATTATAGACCACACATTAAGACCGTAGAGCCCTATGCCATCGCAGACGGGTACATAAAGATACAGGTCGATGGGATCATGGAGGCACTGGGAGAGAGAGATCCGCAGGAGTATGCCCTGCTACTCTCTACGCATGGGCTTCCGATGAGTATTGTCAAGGCCGGGGATCCTTATGTCAATCATGTGGAAGCCAATGTTTATAGAATCAAGGAGAAGCTGCGACAAAAAGGTATACGCTTCAGTTCGGTCAAGCTGGTTTATCAGTCCAAGGTAGGCGGCGGGGCATGGCTGGAGCCAAACTTGGCAGATGTCCTGCGAAAACCTGGGGAGCTAAAAGTGCTTCTCTATCCTCTGGCGTTTACCATAGACAATTCGGAGACGGTGTTTGAGCTGGATATCGAGCATAGACAGATTGCTCAGAAGATCGGCTATATAGACTACCTGCTGGCCAAATGTCCCAATGACTCGGATGCTTTTGCGGAGTTTATCGTTGCACAGATATCTACGCTCTAGATACCAAAAACAGTGTCGTTTTCTGTTCGTGGCGGCAGCGGTGGCGATCTATATCCTGGCACTACTTCCACAGGCGCAGGCACCGCAGCTGCACTGGTCGGACAAGGTCAGCCATCTCCTGGCATTTATGGTCTTGGCTCTCTTGTTGCGTAAGGGTTTTGGGATCAGTTATCTCAAGAGCGTACTGCTGCTAATCTTCTATGGCGGACTGATCGAGGTCTCACAATACTTTACTCCAGACAGAAGCGCAGAGTGGGCTGATATTGGTGCCGATACGGTAGGGATCTTGATCGGGCTCACGCTCTACAGATATCTTAGGAGACTTCTGTAATGTATACGGTAGCAGAGGAGACGGTAGCCACGGTAGAGGCTAAGCAATCGAAGTTTATCGCGCATCTGGTGCCCATCTCTGCCTTCGGAGGGTTTCAGGAGCATCTGCGTGCGGCGCACCCTAAGTCCCGCCATGTCGTCACTGCATTGCGCAGTCTCAATGATCTGGATCAGATCATAGAAAACAGCTCAGATGACAGGGAGCCCAGAGGTAGCGCAGGTGTGCCGGCACTCAATGTGCTCAGAGGCGAAGAGATGATCAATGTGGCGGTGTTGAACGTGCGCTATTTCGGAGGCACCAAGCTGGGTATCGGTGGACTGGTGCGTGCCTATACAGAGGCGACAAAAGCAGTGATCTCTCAATCTAATATGTATAAATATGAAAAATTTCATACGTTTTCATATCAATCGGCATATCCAGCAGTACAGCGGATCGAGTACCTGCTGGCGCAGGTGGGTATCGATGTGGTACAGAAGCAGTTCGGATCCGTGATAGACTGGCAGATAAGCGGCACGCAGGAGAGGTTGGATGCCTTTAGGGAACTGGCGGGGAGGCTTATCCGGTGCGCTGTCTGATCTGTGACCATCCTGCGGATACATTCTATGACGAGAAACTGAAGGTAGAGACCTATCACTGTCAGCAGTGTGCCTGTATCTTCAAGTCTCACGAAACACATCAGGCACTCGCAGCACAGAAATCCCGATATGATTTGCACGAGAACAACCCTGAAGATGCAGGATACAGAGCCTATTTCCAAAGATTCCTGGATGTCGTGCTTACACTTGTCGGTACCCCTAGAAATGCTTTGGATTTTGGCTGTGGAAGAAGCAGACTGTTGTCGGAGATGCTGATAGAGCAGGGGGTGGTATGCGATGCGTATGACCCAATCTATCATCCCGATATGGAATATCATACTAATAAATATGATCTCATTGTTTCGACGGAGGTATTTGAGCATCTGCATGATCCCAAAATGGTCTTTGAGGCGCTATTGGATCGCCTGAATGCAGGGGGGTATCTGGCGATACAGACACAGTTTCACAGCAGTACCGTAGAGGGGTATCGGACATGGTATTACCGCCAGGATCCTACCCATATCGTCTTTTTTACGCCGCAGACATTTAGGGTGCTATGTGGAAGATTTGGATGTACCTATGTCGGGGACAATGGAAAAAATATACTTGTGCTCAGGAAGGACTAAGTGTCGGCACTCTTTCTTCTGTTTCTCCACTCATGTTTGGCAGAGCGGATCCAAAGCCAGTTGATGAGAAAATAGATCAGCGTGGAGACCACAATAGAGTAAAAGGCGGTGCCCACATAGAGGGGTACGATGATCTGATCCCAGTGACTCTTGAACCAGTGCATCGTAAGGGAAACTGATTTGATACCCTCCCAGCCCAGGATGAGGTTGCCTGTCAGATACTCCATATAATACATCGGTGGCATAGTGAAGGGATTGGAGAGCCAGACCATGGCGATAGCCATAGGGACATTGAATTTGAAAAAAGGTGTCAGTGCCATGACACCGAGCATCTGAAGCGGCATCGGGATGAACCCCCAAAAGAGACCGAACCAAACCCCTCTGGAGATCGATTTTCGGTTGACGGAGAGGTACTCTCTGGGGAGATTGTACTTCTCTATCAATCTGTCGATCTTTCCCTGTGGTTTATCCTGATTTTTTTTGAAGGTTTTTCGTATCATGAGCCCATCTTGATTTTGTTACCGTTAGTGTATCATGAAGTACTTTGAAAAAGGCGTGAATCACCGCCTTTTTATCAACAATAGAGTAAAATACCACACTTTACTACAATAGGGGCAAATCAGATGAGCAACTACATGCTTTTTTCCGGTACGGCAAACGAAGCGCTATCTCTAGAGGTGGCCAAATATCTGGAGATGCCACTCTCTCCAGTCACTGTCAAACGGTTTTCAGACGGAGAGATCTCTGTGCAGATCGCTGAGAGTGTACGGGGTAAGGATGTCTATATCATCCAGCCTACCTGTGCACCCGCCAATGCCAACCTGATGGAGCTGTTGATCATGGTGGACGCATTGAAGCGCTCTTCTGCCAAATCGATTACTGCGGTCGTACCCTACTATGGCTACGCCAGACAGGATCGTAAGGCAGCCCCCCGGGTACCGATCTCTGCCAAGCTGGTCGCCAACCTGATGGAGACAGCAGGCATTACCCGTATGGTGACGGTGGATCTGCATGCCTCGCAGATACAGGGATTTTTTGATATTCCGGTGGACAACCTTTATGGTGCGATCCTCTTCATGGATTATATCAAGGCAAAAAATTTCCCCAATCCCGTGATCGCTTCTCCGGATGTGGGCGGTGTAGCGCGTGCCAGATATTTTGCCAAAGAGCTTGGCCTGGATATGGTGATCATCGACAAGCGACGCGAAAAGGCGAATGTGGCCGAAGTGATGAATATCATCGGAGAGGTAGAGGGCAAGGATGTGATCCTGATCGACGATATGATCGACACGGCAGGCACGATGATGAAGGGTGCCGCGGCACTCAAAAAACTGGGTGCTACCTCAGTCATGGCATGCTGTACGCATCCTGTACTCTCAGGTCCCGCCTATGAGCGTATCAAAGCAGGAGAGTTGGATGAGCTTGTAGTTGCCAACACGATCCCTCTCAAGCAGATGAGCCCGAAAGTCAAAGTCCTCTCCACCGCACCGATGCTGGGAGAGGTGATTCGAAGGGTGCAGAACAATGAGAGCGTGAACTCTCTCTTTGTCCTGCATTCATAGCCCATAGAGGGCATTTTATAATATAAGCAAAATAAGAAATTAGGAATTGGATGGCAAAGCAAGTACCACAAGAAAATATTAGAAATTTTTCCATCATTGCACATATCGATCACGGCAAGTCCACACTGGCGGATCGTATCATACAGGAGTGTGGTGCCGTGACGGACCGTCAGATGTCCGCCCAGGTGATGGATACCATGGATATCGAAAAAGAACGGGGTATCACGATCAAGGCGCAGTCTGTACGGTTGGATTATGTTAAGGGTGGCGAACACTATATTCTCAATCTGATCGACACTCCAGGTCATGTAGATTTCTCCTATGAGGTGAGCCGTTCTCTAGCGTCGAGTGACGGAGCACTGCTGATCGTAGATGCGGCACAGGGTGTGGAGGCGCAGACGATCGCCAATGTCTATATCGCGATCGAGAATGACCTGGAGCTCCTGCCGGTGGTCAACAAGATCGACCTGCCCGCTGCAGATCCCGACAGGGTCTTGACTGAGCTGGAGGAGGCGATAGGGATCGATGCGACAGAGCACAATCTTGTCTCTGCCAAAACGGGTGCAGGCGTGAAAGCCCTCATTGACACGATCGTCGAAAAAATACCGGCACCCGTAGGCGATACGAATGCGCCCACTAAGGCACTGATCTATGATAGCTGGTTTGACAATTATCTGGGTGCACTGGCGCTGGTACGGGTCTTTGATGGCTCTATCCGCAAAGGACAGATGCTCAAGGTCATGGGTGCCAAGGATGAAAATCAGGTACTCAACCTCATGTATCCCAACCCTATCGCTCCGATCAAAACAGAGGAGAT
>CAMZLC010000181.1 GCA_947311605.1 uncultured Sulfurovum sp. | reverse complement strand
TATCTTCTCATCAGAGATCTTCTTCTGGTCGATACTCACGGCATTTTGCTTGATATCTCTGCGTGCCTGGGAGGTGGAGGGTTCGATCCCCGCATCTACCAGCGCCTTGCATATCCAGATACCCTCCTCCATCTCAAACTCAGGAATATCATCGGGGATCTGCTTGGCTTTGAACTGATGGTCAAAAGCCTCTTTGGCTTTGCGTGCAGCCACCTCGTCATGAAACCTTGCCGTGATCTCATGTGCCAGCTGCTCTTTGGCCGCCTTGGGATGTACGCTGCCATCAGCTACCGCTGCCTTGAGTGCAGAGATCTCTGCCAGAGAGAGTGTGCTCAGTAGCTCATAGTAGCGCCACATCAGTACATCGGAGATCGAAAGCACCTTGGCAAAAATATCATTAGGCGCATCCGTGATACCGATATAGTTCCCCAGACTTTTGCTCATCTTCTGTATTCCATCCAATCCCTCCAAGATCGGCATCATCAGGACAGCCTGCTCTTTTCCCACAGCATAATTCCTCTGCAGGTGTCTGCCCATCAAGAGGTTGAACTTCTGATCAGTACCACCCAACTCGATATCTGATTTGAGCGCTACAGAATCATAGCCCTGAAGCAAAGGATAGATAAATTCAGAGATAGAGATACTCTGTCCACCTTTGAAGCGCTTGGAGAAGTCATCCCGCTCCAGCATGCGTGCCACAGTAAACTGTGTGGTCAGCTGCACCATGCCGTCTGCACCCAGTGCATCCAGCCAGGTGGAATTGAAGACCAGTTCTGTCTTTTGGGGGTCGAGTATCTTGAATGCCTGCTCCTGATAGGTTTTGGCATTGGCCTTGACCGTTTCACGATCCAGTACCTTGCGTGTCTCATTTTTTCCGGTAGGATCGCCGATCATTGCGGTAAAGTCACCGATAAGCAGCTGCACAATGCCCCCGAACTTCTGAAAGACTGAGAGTTTCTGCAGGATCACCGTATGACCCAGATGCAGATCGGGAGCAGTAGGATCCAGCCCTAGCTTGACATAGTAGCTCTCACCGGTCTCATAGTACCTCGATACGATCTTCTCGATATACCCCAGATCAATGATCTCTGCAATCCCCCGCTCTATCTCTGCCATCGCTGTTGCAACACCCATCTCTACTCCCTCTGCTTCTTAATGATTGTAGGCATCATCCAGTGCCACAATATCTATCAATTTAAACTTTTTGCCTATCTCGTTTTCGATATCTCGTTTGCCTTCTGCCTCTGATTCTACTTCGATATGGCAGTACTCTGCACTCTCACTGCTGCTGATACCGAACTCTATGCCAATGACATTGAGTTTCATAGCGGAGAGTTTCATTAGCAGTTTGGCCAGTTCACCTTTTCGATTGGGAAGGCTGACGATCAATCGATACTGAGGCATATTGCTGCTGCGCCATTGCACGAAGAGCATTGGCTCCCCTGCCATGATTTTTCCATAGGCATTCATGCATAATTTATGATGAATAATAGCTTTGTTATGCTTATAGAATGCCACAATATCATCTCCTACTTTTGGGTGGCAACAGTGATCAAACTCTATCCCCTCTATCTGCTTGTTGGTAAAGAAGCTGAAATGCTCTTTCTCTTTGATCTGCGGTTTTTTGTAGCCACGCTTCAGGAGCTCCCAAAATCTCACAACCTTAATATTCTCAGAACGGGAAATTTTATGTATTTTTTCTTTGAGTGCATCCAGATGCCCTGCTGCTTTGGCGATTGTAGCATCTCCCTGATACGCCTCGACTGCCTCTCTGACAAAAAGAGAGGATTTCCCGAAAAGTGTGGCCAGAATATTGTAGCTGGTAGTCTCATCCACCTCTCTGAGGCGTTTTCGACACTGGGCTCTGATACCGCTTTTTGCTTTGGAGGTTTTGACAGTGTTCTCCCAAGAGCAGTGCATTCTAGGCCTGCCGTCAGTGATCACCTTGACGATATCACCATTATTGAGTATGGTCAGCAGTGAGGCCTTCTCCTTGTTGACTAGCGCGCCTGTGGCTGTTTCACCTATCTCTGAGTGTACCGCATAGGCAAAATCCAGTGCTACGGAGTCTTTGGGGAGCGTAAAGTAATCTCCTTCTGGCGTGAACACAGAGATCTCCTCAGAGAAAAGGTCGCTTTTTGCCAGCTCGTAAAACTCCTCTACCGATTCATTCTGGTAGTTCAGTCCCTTGAGCCACTCCAGGTTGACATGTTCCAGTCCCCCTTTATACTTCCAATGGGCAGCCACGCCGTACTCTGCCAGCTGGTGCATCTCTCTGGTACGGATCTGCGCCTCTACAATCCCCTCTTCATCAAAAAGGGTGGTATGAATCGTTTGGTAGCCGTTCTCTTTTGGCAGGGCGATATAGTCCTTGAATCTGGAGATCAATGGTGTAAATTCCAGATGGATGGCACCCAGTGCCTCATAGCACTCCAGGGGTGCCTTGACAATGATTCTGATCGCCAGCAGATCGAGTACTTCATCGATCCCTACTCCCTTGCGCTGCATCTTGAGATAGATTGAATAGTAGTGCTTGACCCGACCGATCACCTCAAAGTCCTCCCAGTGATAGCCCGCTTTATGGAGTATCTTTTTAACTTTTGCGATAAAGACATTGAGGCTGATATGGAGGCTTTGGTCATTGGCACTGATATAGGCATCGATCTTGCGGTATTCGTTGGGATAGATATACTTGAAGCTGAGATCTTCCAGATCGTTCTTGATCCTGGAGATACCTAGTCGGTGCGCGATAGGAGCATAGACCACCAGGGTCTCTTCGGAGATGCGCTGCTGCTTGGACGGAGGCAGGGCGTCCAGTGTCAGCATATTGTGCAGTCTGTCGCAGAGCTTGATGATCAGTACTCTGACATCCTCGATCGAAGCGATCAGCATCTTGCGAAAACTCAGAGCTGAACTGTTCAGTCGCTCCTCCGTATCTGAGGCAGCCAGATTTTCGTCACGGATCGTGACGATCTTTGTCAATCCCTCTACGATATGGGTGACATCTTTGCCGAACTGCTTATAGATATCCTCTATGGGGTAGTCTGTGTCTTCCACCACATCATGCAACAAGGCTGCTATCACCATGGTCTCGTCCGCACTGAATGAGGCAGTGATCGCCGCCACGGCAATGGGATGCACAATATAAGGATTGCCGCTTTTTCGAAATTGACCAGAGTGGAGGGTGTCAGCGAGATCAAGCGCACGCGCGATAGGCTCCGTGATCTCCATCTGCTCTCTCAGGAAATCTTTTGCGGAAGCTATAGTGCTAAGCTGACCTGCCTGCTCCAAAAAATCAGTCATGATTCAAAAACCTCTACCCGCATACTCCCCCTACGCTTAATTGTCAATGGAAACTTTAAGCTTTCCTTCGGCGATTTCGCAGAGTGCAATATCTGTCGCTTTGGATTTTTTGATATCCATATCTACCAGTGGCGCGCTGCCGCCACTTAACGCGTTGGCTCTTTTTCCGATGGCTTTTGCCAGGAGATATCGATCATTGTCTACATGCTTCAGTGCCTTAGCTACCATTACTTCTAGTCTCATATCTATCCTTTGTTCTTCTGATTTATTTTACGACGGAGCAGTGACTGGTATCTCCGCTCACCACTGCTAAGAGATTGCCTTTGCCAAACATATTGCATACAGCGATCGGAAGTTTGTTCTCTTTGGCAAGCGCGATGGCCGTATCATCCATCACACGGACATGATCGCCCAAGGCTCTGTCGTAGCTGAGCATATCGAGCTTGACTGCATCGTTAAACTTGTGCGGGTCTTTGTCATAGACACCATCTACTTTGGTCGCCTTGATCAGCATATTCGCCTCTATCTCGTTGGCACGCAGCGTGGCAGCGGTGTCTGTGGTGAAATAGGGGTTGCCCGTACCGCCGGCAAACACGACTACCCTGCCCTTCTCCAGGTGCCTTCTGGCACGCCTGACGATAAAGGACTCACCGATCTCATGCATATCGATCGCAGAGAGCAGTCTCGCCTCCATCCCGCGATACTCCAGTGCCTCCTGGATCGCTACACCGTTGATCACAGTGGCCAGCATCCCCATATAGTCGCCGCTGGTACGCTTGATGATGCCATCCTGCGCTGCTGTCACGCCACGAATGATATTGCCACCACCCACGACGATCGCCACTTCGGTACCGTTGTCCACCAGTGCCTTGATCTCATCAGCGATAAACTTGAGGATCTTGGTGTCGATACCATACCCCTCTTCACCCGCCAAGGCCTCACCCGAAAACTTCACCAATACGCGTTTTCTCATGAATACTGCTCCCGTAATTTTATCGCGATTATAGCCAATGGATGGTTAGAGAGGGTTTATCCGGCAGGAGAGTACAGGAAGGCAGAGACAGCCACCATCACCAACCCTTATGCCCTCCCGCTGCACTTCGTCTTTTTTGCTCTTTAAAATGAGGTCTGTTCTTCCTATGTATCTGTATTGCATGTTAAGCCTTATAAATTTTACTTTGCATCTGCATCAAGTCTCTATAGTCTCCATCATCTGCTTTTTTCAAAGCTTTGATGTACTCTTCACGATGCAGATTTTCTTTTGAGAGTAGATTTTCATTCCATGTTGTAGGCTGTAGCCCATGCTGTTTTAGATAAATATTGGCTAACATTCGAGACCACCTGCCATTGCCATTTAAAAAAGGATGGATTTGTACTGCTCTGTGGTGTACACGTGCAGCTATTTCGATGACATCAAAACTTTGATGTGTTTCCCAATACACCACATCATCTACAAGCTTTTTCATCTCGGTACTAACTAGATAAGCTTTTACCCCTATGCTAAGCTCTACATGTCGCAACTTCCCTGCCCACTCCCACACCTCAGCAAACATCTCTTGATGTAGCAGTAAAAACCACTCCAAACTAAAAGGTGCCAGCTTTTTATCGGGTACTAAAGAGAGATACTTCAGCGTGGCTTTCGTAATGTTTTTAGCTTCATGGAGTGCTATCTCATCTACAGTATACTGCTTTGATGCATCTAGCTTCAAGCCAGACACATCATCTACATGCGTCGCGTCTGCTATTTTGGTTTTGTCTTTCATGGCGTAGTGCTAGCTAGCCCACAAGTTTTTGCGATACTCACCAGTCAAAAACTGCTCTTTTGTATCGTGTATCAGCTGTTTTATGGCTCCACTCTCCAAGCCTTGCATTTCTAGTGAGGATGTATCTTGCACCAAAGAGACGATGTAGATGGCTTTTTCTTTGGCTCTACGCTCTTTGAGGGTTTTCACATCTATCATTTCATTCCCTGCAAAATCCAAGCCCATGATTTGTGTTATGTTTTCAAGGGTACTAAGCTTTACATCTTCCCCAGCGAAAAACCGTGTAACTGTTCTATTCCCGAGACCTGAAAGTTTGGCTATATTGTCCAAGGTCAAGCCCATAGCTTCTTTTCTCTTTTTTACTTTGTCTAGTACGGTCAGTCTATTCATGGTGGCAACCTTTATCTATCTAGTTTTATATATTATGCCATAAGTGGCTAAAAATAGCAAATTTTGTCTGCCTGCGTACCAAAGGTCATCGTACCCAAGCAATTGGGCTTACTCTTAGTCCTGTTTTTCCTATGCATCTGTAGTTCATGTGTGTGTTCCCATTTTATATTTTTCTGAAAACTGATAAATCAATCATCTATTTCAAATGCATTCTGTGCTTTTTCAATTGTATTCTTCCCTACGCCATTGATACTGGATAGTATATCAGATAGTGTCCTTAAAAGTTCGCAATTTCCAAACTCCTTCCAATATTAGGCTGCATTTTGCAGCAACTCTTCACGCTTAATCATCACAAGTTCCAGCTTTTGTGGTT
>CAMZLC010000180.1 GCA_947311605.1 uncultured Sulfurovum sp. | reverse complement strand
TTTGGTTTTGCAGGGCACTGCCCTTCCATTTTTCTCTGCCGTTGTACAGAATGACCACGGTATAGAGTCTCTTCGACGTTTTGGAGCGCACATACCCCGCAATATTTTTGGCATCCTTGAGCGTACCGGTCTTCATCCATGCACGGCCTTTGGCGATACTGCGCTCAAACCGCCTTCTGATCGTGCCATCCACACCTGCAATGGAGAGCGCCCTCCTCCACTGTGCTCCATAGCGTCCATTGGCACTCTGCAGCACATCAGAAAGTGTGCTGGCTGTGAGGCGGGCGCTGCGTGAAAGGCCGCAGCCATTATCCAGATGGGTACTGCTGCTTTTCATCGCCCCTACACCTCTGAGTATCTCTTTGACTGCGCTTCTTCCCTTCTGCTCTGTAGCCGGAGCACCATAGTGCTTGGCGCCAAGCAGCAGCAACAGATGTCTGGCGTACAGATTGTTGCTTTTTTTATTGGTCTTGGCAACGATATCGATCAAGGGTCTTGCATAGTGGGTAAAAAGCGCCCTGGCACCCTCGGGCATTTTTGCCAGCTGTAGACTACCATGAAATGCCATCCCTCTTCTGGTCATCTCTGCACTCAGGGCATAATAGAAACTCTGATACGCATGGGTTACCAGTTTTTTGACATATCTTGGTCTACATCTGAGCGACATCGTACCGGAGAGTGTCACGCGCGGCAGTGCCCCCTCTGTGTTGACCAAAACTCTGGGCCAGACCCTGTTGCCTGTACAGCTTTTGTTGGAAGGCCTGATATTGTTTACTACCGTATAGCTTCTGTCCTGGATCGATTTGTACGCTTCGATTCTGTTGCCCTTGGGCTTGACAATGATCGTACTGAGGTGGTCATCGAACATCAATGCATCCGGCATTGCATTGTATTCGCTAAACCTGTGCCTGTCAAAGCCAGAGGTGACCTTATCCCCTACATCAAAAAAGCTTCGGTCTATCACGATATCACCAGTCACGCTCTTGATGCCTATAGATTTGAGCCTTCGGACGATTCGGGGGATATCTCTACTTGAGAGCGTGGGGTCACCATAGGCTTTGATGATCAGGTCACCATGGATCACCCCTTTTCGATAGCTTCCATGATAATAGAACTTTGTCGGCCACCTAAAGTGCGTACCAAGCGCCAACAAGGCACTGTAGGTAGTCAAGACTTTCATGACAGAGGCAGGTTTTCGTACGGTATTGGCATTTAGGCTGCTCAGAACACTGCCTGTTTTAGCATTGCGAATGACGATGCTGGCCTGTGCCGGCTTGATACCATTTTTTGCCAGCATACCATTGAGAGTCTCGCTCATAGAGGCACACAACACTCCCACAGAGAGGAACCACGCCCAAAAGACTCTGATCATCCCTATTCTCTCCTCTGCTTCACGGCCGCTTCCAGCTGCTGCATGGCTTTTTCCAGCATCTCCCGTCCCGTGCCGATATTGAGCCGCATAAACCCACTGCCTGCGTCGCCAAAACTGATGCCGCTGTTGAGCCCTAGTTTCGCTTCCTGGATAAAAAATGTACCCAGTGCCTCATCGTTCATGCCCAGCCCTCTGCAGTCAAGCCACATCAAAAAGGTGGCATCGTGCTGATACACCGTTATTTCCGGAATATGATGCCGTAGATACTGCTGAACAAAAGCACTGTTGGCAACTAGATGCGTTTTGAGTGCTTCCAGCCAAGATCCACCATGCCGGTAAGCTGCTTCCAGTGCCACCACACCACAAACATTCCCATTGTCCAGACCTGCCTTTTTGTGTGCAGCGATATAACGCTCTCGCAATCTTTGGTCTGGGATAATCACATAGGAGGTATTGAGTCCTGCGATATTAAAGGTCTTAGATGGAGCATGCAGTACCAGCGTGATCTCTTTTGCCTTTTCCAGGGCAGCCGTCGGCAGATGTCTTCCCTGCAGCACCAGATCACTGTGTATCTCATCTGATACGATCAGTACCTCGTGGCGGTGGCAGATCTCCACCATCTTTTCTAGTTCTTTCCTGCTCCAGGACCGTGTAGAAGGGTTATGCGGTGAACAGAGCAAAAAAAGTCTCGCCTCTTTCGCTTTGGCTTCAAAGTCTTCAAAGTCGATCGTTGTTTTCCCTGCTTCGAACTGTAACCTACTCTCTATCAGCCTGCGCTCATGTCGCTCGATAGAGGAGAGAAAGGGTGGATAGACAGGGGTCTGCACCAGCACTCCCTCTCCTTTTTTCGTCAATGCCTCGATCGCCAGATTGATCGAGATGACGACGCCATGCTCCGGTACGATCCACCCCTTCTCTATCTGCCAGTTAAATGCATCGGCGTACCAATCGACGATACTCTGATAGAATGCTTCTGTATAGAGTGTATAGCCATACACCGGGTGCTTCAGTCTCTGCATCATGGCATCCTGTACAGCTCTGGGTGCCTCCAGATCCATATCTGCCACCCACAGAGGCAAGAGATCCTTCTGTCCAAATTTTGCCTCCAGTCCATCCCACTTGGAACAGTCTGTGCCTGCACGGTTCACCGTATCGAATCGTGCCAAACTAGAAGTTCTCCTCTTCTTTGGTCGTTTCGATCAGGCTGACGATCAGCGTGTAGACGTTGGCGACCACCGCGCCGATTACCAGGCCTATCGCCAAACTGTCTGCCTGATAAAACTTCATCGCAAAAAATGCCGGGATCAAGTGCAGGTCCGCCACCAGCGATCCCGCCAGCAGCTCCGCCGAAAGGATATTACGCACACCGATCTTCAAGACTGTGGAGACCATATTGATACTCCCTGCCAAAAAGAGGGCAAAAAGAGAATCCTCATAAAGAAACCCTACACTCGTCGTCAGACTCATCAGTGTAAAAAAGATATAAAAAACCTTACCCCATCGCATTACTTACTCCTATTTTAGGTTAATTCTAGCGTAATTGTAGTGAAAGCTACAAATACTTCTTCACTATTGCCTCTTTTTGTTGAGGGATATAGGATAACTTTTCTTCAAGAATGCTTATCTTTTTTTCTATAGCTTCTATCTCTTCTACAACCTCTTTTTGTTGCTCCATCGAAGATAATGGGATTTTAAATGTTTCTAATTGCCCTTTAGTTATAGCTTCTCTTGAAGTCCCACCATTTGCAATTTCCAATAATTTATTTTTATACTTTGCAATTACTAAAAGTTTTTGAATATATTTTGGAAGTGCTTTTGCATTGCTTCGTATAATTGAGACATGTTGATTTACTCTAGCAGGTAAATACTTCTCTTCAGCCATACAACAGCGCGTCACAGATGCCCCTGTAATGTTAAATAAAATATCATCTTCTTCAACCGTGACATTGTCTAACTTTTTGGCTTGCACTTCATCTATAAAAACGAGACCCTTCTCTCGCATACCATCATCATAAATATTTTGGCTACGTATAAGTGATATACCACTCTCTTTATAGGCAGATTCCCCTCCTCTAGGTGTAGAACCACTGCCTATTTTAGAAGTTATCTCCTGTAAAGGAACTAGAGAGCCTTTTATCTTGTTGACTATGACAGATATATCTTCTCTTAGACTTTTTATATCATCTTGATATGCGTCATTTTTACTATCCAAAGCTTCTATCTCACCCACTATCTTTTCTTGTATCTCTTTTGGAGGGAGTGGGATTTTTAGGTTTTTTAAATATTTATAATGCCTTTCATATTTATCTTTATTTTCAATTTTATTTATAATGCAAATAGATAAAATGATAAAATAATATTTAACAACAAATCTTTTATCTGGCTTTAATATAACTGTACCATCGGCACCTCGTATGAATTCAAAATCTATATATTTAAAACTACAACTGTGATCACCAAATAGAATTAAAGGAAGATCTCTTATTGCCTTTGTATTATTTGTATATCCAGATATAAGTTGATTAACTTCTTGTGTTACCACAGGAAAGTTACCAGTCCCTAATATTTCATCTTTAGCTATTTTGGTAGTGTATCCCTGTATATTACTTGTGCTATTAATAACTGTCTCTTGCTTCCACTTGCTCTCAATCTTAACTTTTTTTTTGACACTTAAAGAGATATTTTTCTCAAAGCTCTTCCCGTCAAAAGTCATCATATCTAGCAAATAAACATAAGAGATATTGTTTTTCAGACTCTCATCTATTTCTTTAAACTCGCCATTAAATGCACTATAGATATAGCTATTTGCCTTCAAAGCATTGTCATAAGTGTTGTCATCATACAAAGAGGTACATTCATCTATACTTTTGCCTCTTTGTGTAGGGTGTATGCCTTCACTTCCTCTACGGTTGCTAAATTCATAGCCCAAAAACTTCTTCTCTGCTTTTTTTCCTCCTGTTTTTATCACAGTGACTTTTTGCGTGTACGCGATGATAAAATAGAGTAATTTCTCTTTTTCTGTGTTGCGCACTTGTGCGAGTATCTGTGCATCTGAGCCCTTAGAGCTATACAGATACTCCTGCATGATTTCGTGTTCTAATAACTTGTTACTAGGCATATCGTTAAAAAGTGTAAAATAGTCTTCTATAGGTATACCCTCCCACACATAAGAGAGATACTTTTGTAATGGATTTTCTATGCCATTTATCGTAATATCTTGTTTTGTGGCAAAAAGTTTTTCAATGGCATTTACTACTTTTACATGCAGCATATTGTTTTTTCTTCTGAGAAATAAAATAACCGTATTTGTACCTGTCGCCATAAAGGTATTGGAGCCTAGTTCTGTGATAGCAACGATATCAAAATATTTGAATATTATCTCTCTAGCTTTGGTGTAAATACCGCTATTGTTCAATATACTACTTGGCAACACAATACCTGCAATACCACCGTCTTTTAGTAGTTGTTTGGTTCTTTCTATAAAGAGTGCTTCTATTTCAGAACTTTGGTCTGTGAGGTTTTTATAGAGTTCAAAGTCCTGATCATTATAGGTTTTTCCTGTATTTTTAAACGCTGAAACAGAGTACGGAGGGTTTGACAATACCATATCAAACTGTTTGTTGTCTTGCGTATAGTTTTTGTCTCTTTTTGCAAGCTTAGCTTTATACTCTTTGGTTTTTGTAAAATTTGAAAGCCCATCCCCATGTATCACTTTGGCAAGTCCATCTCCATGCAAGTAACAACCCACTTTTGCCGTTTTTACAAGCCTATAGTCTTTTTCTATACCGTACACATAGTCATATGCCCAGTCAAAGTGGTCTTCTTTCCAACTTTTTATCTTTCTGGCTGTATCACTTATAAAATCATCATGAGACATAGCATTAATGTTTTTTTGTATTTCGTCCATTGCTTCGGTAATAAAATGCCCAGAACCCACTGCATAATCTATAACATTAGGCAAAAGTTCATCTTTCACACCTTTTTCAAGCTTCTCGTGAATCACCCTATCAAAGGGGATGCTTCTAATAATAAATTTGGCTATAGGCACAGGAGTAAAAAACTGACCTACTTCTTGCTTCAGTCCTGTGGTAAGGAGTAGTTCAAAAAAGTCACTTAAAAACTGTTGTTTTTTTGTATAGCGTATCCTGTAGTTTTGAAGGAGTTCGACTACCTCTTTTACCACAATAGCATTCTCTTCAAAAGTATCTTGGTCAAAGACATCTTTTATGGCAAATTCATTGTTTTTTTGTAAACGTATTTTGGTAAATTCATCCAATAACTGCTGCTTCAAACTACTATCGAGTTCTCCAAATTTTTCTTCAAACTCCAAGTCACTCAAGTCTGTCACTTCTTTATCTAAAAATGCTTTCATACCCTGCTGATAAAGGTCTGTCAGCCTTTTTTGAAAAGAGACATGCGTATCCTCACCCTCTAGCCATTGAAACCATAGCTCTTCATTGGGTTTGGTCTTTTTTTCATCCATAATTTTACATAAAAATAACGTAAATATTTTCGAAAAAGCATTGGGTTTATCAGAGACTACGTTATGCCGCAATATCTCCATAAATCTGTTAAATATTTTTGAACTGTCTTCTGCTGTGATGTCTTTAAGTTCTTGGGGCGTAAGGGCTTTGCTTTCATAATTATATGCAGTGACCCATGCATCAAAAACACCATTGTTTTTAGTGAGTTTGTTCCAACGATCATAAAAATCTTTGACGTTACTGGTACTTCGGTACTCTTCTTCTATCTTAATAATTTCATTTTTATATGCTACACTTTTGCCCTCTAGTTTAGAAGTATATAAAACTAAAATTTCTACTTTTCTATCTTGTTGGAAATATGTAAAGATCTGCCCACCATTTTTTTGTAAGTTGGAAAACTCTTTTTCAAATTCTTTACCCCATGTTTTACACTCTATCATCATATAGGGAGTATCGTTTTGGGTGACTAGCATGTCGAGTCGTCCACTTGTTCCATGACCCGTATCCCATCGTTTTTCTAAAATAATATTTTCAGGATTATATCCTTTTTCGAGCAGTCTATCTACACACTCCAGCACAACGAGGTCTTCAGGCTTTGTATAGTTTTGTATGGATTTTTTCGTATCGTTGAAGAATATTTTTGAACCGAAATTAATGTGCTTTTTTGTATTGTCAAATTCTATACTATAGTTATTGTGAGAAGAGTAGCACTTATGATACACAGAAACAGTATTCTCTTTGGGCGTAAACCCCAATGCTTTAATCAACTCGATCACTGCGCCCTCCTTTTTGTCTGCAAGTATATCTCTATGTGGAATATTATGGTGAAAATATTTCAAATTGACATAATTTTATCACAGCGTGCCCTGCTCATACTGGGCGCGCATCTTCTCTTTCTCCTTCTCCCTTTTGAGCTTCTCTGCCTCTTTGGCTCTGAAGCCTTTGACATCAAATCCGAGCCAGAGCAGGATCGGAGAAGCCACAAAGATAGAGGAGTAGGTACCCACGAGGATACCCACGAGCAGCGTAAAGCTAAATCCATGAATGATCTCTCCGCCAAAGAAGTCCAGGGTAAAGACCACAAAGAATGTGGTCAAAGAGGTCAGTACCGTACGCGAAAGGGTGCGCGTGACCGACTCATTGATGATCCCTGTAAGATCTGGATTCTTGATCCCCCTGATACCCTCACGGATACGGTCAAAGACAATGATCGTATCGTTCAGAGAGTACCCAAGCAGCGTTAGCAGTGCTGCCAGAATATCCAGATTGACCTCTACATTGTACAG
>CAMZLC010000179.1 GCA_947311605.1 uncultured Sulfurovum sp. | reverse complement strand
CATGCAATGTTGAAGTTCTCTCGCATTTAACTTTGAAGTTACTTTTCATGCAATGCCAGGATTCTCTCGCAGTTGCTTTGAGGTTACTCTGCTTGCAATGTCGGGATTTTCTTGCATTTGATTTGGTGTCGGCAATGTTGCTATTCCAGAGACTGATTTCAGAAGAGCATTATGAGTCCACCGCAACCAGTCAGAGTTTACATTAGCTTCCAGTAGAGAGGTTGTATGTCTCTCGCTGCCTTATCTACCCATACCCGCGGGAACGTGGGCTTAATGCAGTGCTGTAGCACTTCTAACTTTTTGGTTTGGGTTCACTGGGTTCAAGACTAGAATCGCCTAAGATTCTGCCAAGGCTTAGTGCATGGGTATTTGCAAAGTATCGAAGGTTCACCCGTAGGTGAATCGATGATACTTTGTGAATGCCCATGTGCTAATGCTTTGTAGAAGAGGGGTGGTCTCTAGTGCATAATTTGGGATTAATATAAATTATAGCATAAAAGATTAACCCATAATATCTTCTTTGCTATAATATATCAACCAGGAGTAGAGGGAGTCAATCGTATATGTCCAGATGAAAAGATATACCATTCTTTTGCTATGCATCTCGGTCTTTGGTGCATGGGCTGCCACACTACAAAACCTTGCTGCACTATGCAAGAAAAACAATGCAGTAGCCTGCCATGATCTAGGCTATCGCTACGACCAGAAAGGAAAAGTAAAGCAGGCGGCAGCACTCTACAAGCAAGCCTGCGATCTGCATCATGCTATGGGGTGCTACCGTTTGGCAGAACTCTATCTTGTGGGATCAGGAGTGGCACAAAGTGATGCAAGCTTTATCGCCTACACACAAAAAGCCTGCAAGCTGGGCTATACCAAAAGCTGCTCTTTTGGACAAAAAGCACCGGCGAAACCGCCAAAAGATATACGAATCAAGGCAGACACAGTTGGGAGCATTGCGGTCCAAATAAAATATGTGGACAAGCAAAAACGGATCATCCGGGTCCATGCTTCCATGACCAACCATTTTGGCCAGGCATCAGGATGGCTCTCCCTCTCCTTTCCTGAAATACGACAAAACAGAGTGATCAAAAGCAGTGCTGACGGTTTTGATCATATCAAGGCCTATCCGAAAGGCTCCAGTGTCTATAACATTAGACAGAAAAAAGCGATGAAAAGCCACTATCTCCTTGTCGAAGGAGAGGCAAAGCATTGGGCGAAAAATCGTACCTGCAATACCACCATCACATTTAAAATACCCTCCGGCATGGACCATCTCACGCTGTATCTACGAGGCACATTCAAACAAGGGAAACAGATGCGCTCCCTGCCCGCCAAAGGCCCTGTGGGCCAACAGGGTTTTCACAACTACAGACAAATCATTCCTATGGGTATCGGCAAGCAAAAAGGGCTTGCACATAGCGACGCTGTGACTTTCGGATATACACCTTCAGCCCTGTCGAACTTACCTGAAGCAACTCTAACCAGAAAAGACAAATTGATACTGCTGGATCAGCTCTTTTTGCTCTCTTATTTTCACAGGGAGAGAAAAGCTTTTGAGAAGCAACTCCATGAGACGCTGTTTGGCGGAGCTGCATACCTCAGCTTTATCAAGGTGTACCGCTGCAAACCCCAAAAAGGCAGCAGCAAACACCGCTGTATACTCACGCTGGCGGGAGAGGCAAACAAAAAAAACAAACCAGTGCGTTGGGAATTTCATGTGGCTTTTAGTGTCAAAAAAGAAGGAGGAGATCCCAAGATCATATCCATAGACTCTCTGGATCTGCTAGAGTAGAAGTTTGCTTGCTGCTGCCACGACGGCACTTTCGCTACGGAGAATCAGCGGTGTATTCAATCCTACGATTTTCTCCGGATCGAAGTGTGCAAGCTCTGACTCTGTCAGTCCGCCCTCACAGCCCACGACGATCGTTTCTTCCGCCTCTTTCGCAACAAGTTTGTTTTTCGAAAAGTGCAGCAGTCTGGCAGCAGGGTGTGCCTGGATAAATGCAGCAAGGCTCCCTGCTTGCAGTAGTGGCATTATGGCACTGCGTCCACACTGTTGGGAGGAGTTGAGAAGTATCTTTTGCCATCGCTCAAACTCAGGCTTGAACTGTTTTTGACTCCGTTCGCAATGGATAAAAGTGATCTGTGCTATCCCCATTTCATTGAGTGTCGGCAGTATTTTTTCGATACGCTTTGGGTCTATCATGCACCAACCTATATGCAGTATCTTCTCCGCCGCCACCACAAGATCCTGCCGGGATTGCAATACCAGTTTCGCCTCTTTTTTATCTAGATATTCAATGAGATAGTGATAGAGTCCATCATCCCTGAGATTGCGCAAATCTATCCGTTCGCCCATTTTGTGGCGGCGGACTTTAAAAAGATAGCGATGTCTGTCTCCGGTCAAGAGAAGCTGAGGACTGGAGGCCTCAGGATGGTAAAGATACTGCATCAATGCATCTGCAGTTCATAAAAAGAGACTGTGGCAATAAGCAGTATCTCTAGAGCCAGCATTCCCCACAGGAAACGACTGGCATCTAGACCTTGAAGCCAAAGTCTTTTGGTGTGTATCGCACGGTAGCCTTCTGCCACACCAAGTACGACGGCTGTCACACTCATCAAAAGTATCGAAAAGGTCACTCTGCTTCCATCAAACACAAATGCGATCAAGCCGATAAAAACACCCATCGACCACAGCATCCAAAATGCAAAATAGCCAATCCTTGTCCAAAAGACCATTTTTTCTATCTGTTGTTTGAGTAGCAACGCAGGGAGCCCATTTAGTATCGCCGTCACAAGCAATGCCTCCATGAAATACCCATGAAGAGAGATGATTTGGTGAAGCATGGTGCCCGCCTTTGGTGAAGTTGAAAGGGATTATACCACGCCAGGAATATCTTTCTTCTTGAGGTCTCCATGATAGACCACATCTTTGGCATCAATGTTGCCATCATTGAGTATGGCAGGTACCACATCTTCACGGTTCAGTTTGTCGATCTCTTCGTTGAGCATGTCCTCCTGGTAGGTTTGCATCATGTCCGCTGCGATCACGCGGGGCATCTGCTGTATCTGTACCAGTTTTTCGATCTCTTTGCCTACGTCTTCCCCTTCGATCGTGATAATGATCTTGCCCTTCTCCTTGTCTCCAAAGTGATAATCACAAATCTCACTCTCTTTGAGCAGCTCTGTGAGCTTGTCGTAGTCTTTGGGCAGCACCTGCACCACAATACTGGATATATTCATCTTCTCTTCTCCTTTTGTTTTGGGCTTATTTGAGTCTCCATAGCATGACCGTATCATCATCGCTGGAAAAATGAGAAAATGAGGGTCAGGTGAACGCAATCGTACATCATTTTTCATCCTTCATATAATCGCACCAATCGTAGATTGTGCCATATCTAGTACTTTAGCAATCATATGCTGAAAATAGCCTTGCCTGTAGGCTTCTATTGTTGTTTTGAAGGCTCAGCTATCAATTTTGTTAAAAAAGTTAAAAAATCAGACATTACACATATTTATGTGGATATGCCAATGCATATATCTCTTAAAAACTTTTCAAGCACAAATATCGAATTTTTTGGGAAGGAAGCAGTGGTTAACGATGGTTCTGCTAGAATGTTGACGGCACATAATGCACTGTGCATACCTGTTTATACTACAAATACAGACGTTTATCTTTTGAAAGCAGTTGATCCAAAAGAGGCATATTGCAAAGATAAAGAGATGCGAAATCGAAATATAATGCAACATATCTTTAGTGAGCTCGGCAAGAAGATAATGGAGTATCCAGAGCATTGGTATATGCTTGGGTATATGCACTTATTTTTCAGAGAAACAAAATTTTATGAAAGAGAGAAAATATGAATCCATATTTCAAAACGATTCAAAAACTTTTATTAGCCTCCACAATTGTTTTGCTTGCAGGATGCTCGGTATTGCCCAAGCCAAAACTGCAAATTGATGGTGCCATAGGGGGAAAACTACTTTTTTCAAAAAGTAGTTCTGAGATGAGAAAATTGATGAAATCCTTTGGTGTAGCCGGGGTAGACAATATGCAAATATATGGCATCAAAGCTTATAAAATTTCTTATGTGACGAGGGATGGGGATAATCGAAAAGTCCGCGCATCTGGACTTTTAACCATTCCGCAAAAGACAGGGAGCAAAGGAGTAGTAAGCTACCATCACGGCACGATTACACTTAACAGCAAATGCCCAACTGTTTGGGCGGGAGCGACTAGAAAACCCAGCCTACCATCCGTTGCCTTTTCTTCTATAGAAGGGTTTGTAACGCTCGAGGCTGACTACATAGGCTATGGAGATTCACAAAACCATTATCATCCTTACATGCTCAGGAAACCACTTGCCAATGCCACCGTCGATTTTATACGAACAGCCAGAAGATTTGCAAAAGAAAACAAGATAAGGTTGAATCGTCAACTCTTTCTTACTGGTTTTAGCGAAGGTGGGTATGTCACGATGGCAACTTTAAGGAGGTTGAAAAAATTAAATATTCCTGTCACGGCGGCAGCACCAATGGCAGGTGCTTATGATCTAGATTATATGGCAAAAGAAGTTTTGAGCAAGAGGAAAAAATCCTTGAGCAGCTATTCAATGACCTATACGATTCTTACACTTAATGCGTATGCAAAGCACTACCATAAAACTATTGACAATATTATGAGAGAGCCTTATGGGGTAGAGATAAAAAAGTTGCTTGACGGAAATCACAGTTTCGCTCAAATAGATAGCACTCTTCCTGTAAATGAAATAGGAAAAAATGGGCTTCTTAAGCAATCTTTTTTAGATAGATATGCGAGGGATAAAAATTTTTGGTTTACCAAGGCACTGAAAGAAAACAGTCTGCATCACTGGAATCCACAAGGTACACTAAAATTGATTCATTGCCAAGGAGATGATCAGGTGCCATACACCATCAGTGTCAATACTCAGAAGTCTATAAATAGATATAAGAAGAGATCAAATGCTGTCATGCTCATCACACCTGATGCGCAGCAAAAGCCTGATAAAAAATGGGGACACAATGCTTGCTTTCTCCCCTCGATCGTCTATGTCAGCAACTGGTTTATGGAGATAAGTGAAAACCAATAGAGGATACTAAAAACCTTAGAAGTCTTTCGGATTGATGCTCCAATGGTTGCCGAATACACCCTTTTGTCTTTTTTCTCGTTCCCCTCAATACAAAAAAGGGTCTAGATGAACGTAATCGTATCTTATTCCCCCTACTTGAGTCTCCACAGCATCACCGTGTCATCATCACTCGCAGATACGATCGTCTGCTCATCGATGAACAGAATGCTGTTAAGGGTGCTTTTTTGTCCCTTGAGAAGATACTGCTGCGTGAGCGTACTGCATCTATAGACAGCGATATCATTCTCCTCATCGATCGCAAAAGCCACCCGCTTGGCACTGGGACTGAGTCCGGTCGCATAGATGAGAAAACTGGCCCTGATCGCCTTCCCCTTGCCGCTGGCGAGGTCATAGACGGCACCTACCCTGTCCTGTCCTGCCGCTGATACCGTACCGTTTTTAAAGTCCACTTTGTAGGTGTTGTCCTTGTTGATTCCCTCGAGCTCTCTGATGGTTTTCCCCGTGCGGGTATCGATCACGGTGATGACACCACTTTCGCAGCCAAACGCTGCCTTGCTTCGGTCATTGTTGAGTGCAAAATCAGAGAACTTGGACTCCGTCAGCTGTACACGGTAGCGCTCTTTCTTTGTCTTGATATCAAAAAGTGCCGCTTCGTTGCCTAGATAACCAAAGAGCAGATGCGTGCTGTCCACGAAGCGCACCTTGACGATCGCACGCTTATCCTTGTGGGTGATCAGCAGTCTGCTTTGGTTGTTTTCATGTAGCCAGATATTGGCGTAGCCACCGATCCCGCTGTCCGTGAGCATCACTAACTTGCCATCCATGGCATCTAGGCTGGAAACACGGGTAGGGATCGTATCGCCCATAAAATCCTTGATATCTGGAAATTTTACTTCTCCGATAAACTTTTTCTGCTTCAGATCATAGGACTGCATCTTGCCCTTGTCTGTACCGATATAGAGTATGGCGTTTTCTACCACAATATCTTTGGCTGAACCCTCTACCGCAATCTGCTCCACCGGTTGCAGTGTCACTGCTGCCTGTGCAAGTACTGCACAGCTCAGCCATATCAAGACAACGATTCTCATGTGAGTACCTCCTCGATCATGGCAAAGACCTTCCCTGCGATCTCTGCTTCATCCAGTGCCGTTTGAAGCCCAAACAGATCCTCCTCACTGACAAGCACCTCCTGGAAGATCTCGGATGCGATGATCCTTTCTGTCACAGCCTTCAGTCCCTCTGTGCCAAGAATCTGCTGCATGGGCTCGGCGATATAGAGCATATGACTGTATTCACTGGGTTCAAATTCAGCCGCCTCCTCCCCGTCTGCCTCTTCATAGTTTTCATCAACCACCAGCAACTCTCTCTCTGTAAAGAGCTCTGCAGGAAGCCTCTCTGCCAATACCGGATAGCGCTGTCTGATCTCCTCGAGTGTCATACTTCCTCCTTTTCATTGGATGTCTCGGCGGAGAGTAGCTCCAAGGGCGTACACACTATAGCATCCACCGGACATACAGAGATACAAAATCCACAGCCTGTGCATCTGTCCCTGTCAATCACTGGCTTGAACATACCGTTAAACAGTATCGCATCATCGATACAGGGCTCCTTGCAGGAGAAGCAGATCACCTGATTGTGTGCCACGCAGGCCTGCGTCTGGATCGTAAAATAAGCTGCAATCCTCTCCTGATATGTGCTCTGCTCCGGCACCAGTACACCCTCCATGCAGGCTTCGGCGCAGGCATCGCAAAAGGTACAACCACTGGCAGCAAAGCTCAGCTGTGCCGTACCATCCTCACCGATATAAAGTATCTTCTCTTCACAGGAAGCGACACACGCCTTGCTTTCACAAGAGGGGCACTTGCTCTGAAAAAGAGATTCACTTAGACCATAAGGTGGTCTCACCGAGAGGGGAGACGCATCCTTGGGGTGCTGTTGAAGCGGCTTTGCGAAAGATCTGAAAAAATCCCGCCGTGTCGCCACTTACTTGACACCTGCATTGATCACATCAAGTAGGTTGGATTTGCTTTTTTGCTCATCGCTGCCAAAATCAGGTGTAAAGGTATTGGCCACCAATGTATCAATATTGGCTTGCGGTGCATGGCACTGCGAACAATTGAACCTCGCGTGATTAAGCGTGTCCATCTTTTTGGTCACTGTCATAAAATCACTGGTGTTATCTACGCTTTTCCCCTCTTTGGTGATCTTGCCATCTGCTGCCATACCGGTAGCAGGTCTAAAGCTGGCAAAATGTGAGGCAGGAATAGCGGTTGCCTTGACGCTGGGTGCCACATCAGGCATATGGCATCCGAGACAGGCATTGTTGCCTTTGACAATAGGTAGCATGCCCTCCACATCATGTGGGATCATGGGCGGTGCATTGGTATAGGCTCTCTCAAATCTGTCTGCTGTACCGGCAGAAGCACGCTTGAAGTCCCCCTCCGCCGGCTTAACATTTTCGTCAAACAGCGTGGTCTTTCTCAGTCCGAGCATCTCTTCGGTCACTACTTTCTTGTTGCCAAGATCCTCTTTGTCTATTCTTGCCGTATCTGCCGCTTTGATATTGATATCTACCACCTTGCCTGCACTTGCAGAGACAGTGATCAATCCCAAGGCCGCTATAGCAATCAAACTGTGTTTTAGCATTATTACTCCTTGTTACTTAGTGAGAAAATTTCGGAGATGAAATCCGAGTGCATCATCATCACACACATCGATACATCGTCCACAATTGGTACACTCAGGCTTGCTCACGCCTTCGCTTCGCTTGCCTATCATATTGAGCACCTGCACTTCCGGGCAGATATCCTT
>CAMZLC010000178.1 GCA_947311605.1 uncultured Sulfurovum sp. | reverse complement strand
TCTTTCTTAGAAGTGCATTGATAAGTGTTTGATATGGAACCTTTTGCTCACTTGCTAATTTTTTAAAATACAAAACAATGTCATTATCAAGTCTTAAAGAAACTGGTATTTTTTTAGGCTCATAAAATCTGCCTCTCACTCCATCACTAAAGTCGTACTCATCAAGCATCTCATAATCATCAAATTTTTCTCTCTCTTTAATGTTGCTCATAAAAAATCCTTTCTTTTTGATTTGCTTTTCTTGCGCTTATTATTCTGATTATTTCTTTGCCATCTTCATCGAAGAACATATGGGCTACAACTAAAATTATATCTTTAGAAGTAGTACCTAATGTAATCCATCTTTCTTCAAAATAATCAAATCTATGGTCAAGTTTTGAAATATGCATAGGATCCAAGAAAACTTCTTTAGCTTCTTCAAAGCTAACCTGATGATTTTTAATGTTTAGTGCATTCTTATCATCATTCCATTCAAATTTCAAACTCTTACCTTTTCATGATATGGATGTATTATAGCATTTTTGTATTTACAATGTCAATGTTTGTGTGGGAGTATAACGTTCATCGTGAGCGATAATTTTCCCGCTAGGGTAAATTATTCGTTCCTGTGTTTTGTGGCATTTTAATTAATCGTAGTGTGTCCACATTCGATAAACTTTGATTAATTTATTTTCTTCAAAAATTTCATAAACTAATCTGTGTTGCTTATTTATTCTTCTTGAAATTTTACCTTTTAAATTAGATGATAAATATTCAAATTTTGGTGGATACATTAAAGGTTCTTTTTCGATTAAAGCTAATAGTTCTTGAACTTTTGGTTTCAATCCACTCGAAGCTACTTTTTTAGAATCTTTTTTTGCTTGAGGTGAAAACAGTAATTGATACATTTTACCAATCTAATTTATCAATTGTAATATAATTTTCTATTGGTTCATTTGAAGCTTGAATTATACTTTGTTCCATACCTTTTATGCTTCGCAAATAATCATCATCACTTTGATATGTTGTTTTGTCTAATATTTCAACTTCATTCTGTTTAAAATGATTTAAAAGCCATAAAAATTTATCACTTATATTATCTTCTATTTTTAAAGTAATTGTTTGCATTATCAACTCCCAGTATTTCCTTAATTATATCATAAGTTTTTTAGAAACCCGTAAGCCTTATTAATCTATTTCATTTTAATTTCAGCCTCTTTTAAAAATTCTTCGCCTAAATGACCAATTGTTCCTTTTGCGTGCTAATTATTTATTCAACAAACATTATACCACAAACAGCCGCTATGCAAAAAATAAATAAACACTTGAAATGCATGTTTATTTCTAAAAGTATGTCAATGTAAAATATTTTTAGAATTATTCACAAAATGAGCTTCGATACTTAAAGACAAAGATGAAATATCAGCTGATCAGTTTCCTCGACCCAAGAGCTCAGAGGCATCCATCACCACCATAAAGGCATCAGGGTCATGCGCCTTGATCAGTTCCCGCAATATCCTCAGCTTGTTGAGCTCCACGATGATGAAAATAATACTTTTTTCCTGCCCCTCCCTCAGACCATTGCCATGCACAACTGTACCATGATAGCCTAGGTTCTCCATAATCTTTTGACTCAGGAGATCGCTTTTTTTCGTGACAAGATGCACGATCTTCTTGCTGGGTCTACCGCTGAGGATCACGTCAATGGATCTAGCGGTGATATAGATACTAAAGACACTCCAGAGTGCACTCTGTATATCGATAAAGACATAGACAGAAGCAGCAATCGTCAAAAAATCAATAACCAGTATCACCTGAGAAGGCTTGATCTCGCTATGGGCAGAGAGGATCTTGGCGATGATCGTAGAGCCGCCTGCACTGGCATCAGATTTGAGTATCAGTCCTACCCCCAGTCCGATCACCACACCGCCAAACAGTGTCGCAAGAAACATATCCTCTGTGAGGTTTTCGAGAGGGAATACCCTCACAAAGAGGTCAATACAAAATGAGGTCAGGGCAATGGAGACCACGGTTCGAAACGCAAAGCCTTTGCCCATATACTTCATCCCGATCAAAAGCAGGATCAGATTGAAGATCAAAAACATACTACCTATAGAGTACCCCGTCATATGATGCAGCAGCAGTGCCATGCCTGGAGATCCGCCGGTAGTGATATGATTGCCGATAAAAAAGAGCACTACCCCAAGAGCCAGCAGGAGTGACCCTAAAAACAGGGTAAGTAGTTGATTGAGTGTCTGGGTTGAAAACATGCACGATCCTTTAGGGGTAAAGATGGAATAAAAATGAAAACTATATTAAGGAGAGTTTAGAATTGTGCGTAGGCTGCATTTTGAGAAGTGAGACGATGAAACTTCAACTGATCAAAACCAGGGGTTGATGTCACAGAATGCTCCTCTCTTCTCATGCTTTGTCTTCCGGAAGTGTATAGAAATAAAATGATTTTGTCAATGCCCATGCGCTTCGACAAACGCCTCGTAATCCCCCTCGAAATCGATCATGCTGCCATCCTCATTGAGCTTGATGATGCGGGTAGCAAAAGCATCGATCAGCTCACGGTCATGGGAGACACATATCGCACCACCCTGATAGGCGTGTAGTGCTTCACCCAGCGCGATGATCGCTTCAAGATCGAGGTGGTTGTTGGGCTCATCCATCACAAGGAAGTTGGCGGCATCCATCATCATTTTGGAGAGCATGACACGGTGCTTCTCTCCTCCAGAACAGGCATCTACCTTCTTTTTTTGTTCCTCTCCGCTAAAGAGCATACGACCCAGTGTCTTCCGGATATCATCGATATGCCACTTGGGATCAAACCCCTGTATCCACTGAGGCAATGCTTCATCTCCTACGACCACATCCGTAGTATTTTGCGGAAAGTAGGTCGTGGTGACTGTCTGACCCCAGTTGAAGCTGCCGCTGTCAGCCTGGAGTTTCTCCATGAGAATCTCTAGCAGCGTGGTCTTGCCTACACCGTTGGAGCCTATTAGCGCGATCTTCTCTCCGGGATTGATCTTGAAGCTGATATCCTTCAGCGCCATCTGCCCATCATAGCTCTTGGATATCCCTTGCAGCTCAAGCACTTCATTTCCTGTATCTCTATGAGGGCGGAACATGATCGAAGGGTCTCTGCGGCTGGAGATCTGTATCTCCCCCACATCGAGCTTGTCCAGCTGCTTTTGACGGCTTGTCGCCTGCTTGGCTTTGGAGGCATTTGCTGAAAATCTGGCGATGAATTTCTCCAACTCTTCCTTTTCTTTGAGTGCCTTGCTCCTGTCTGTCTCTGCCTGTTTACCGAGAAGTGTCGCAGCGATATACCAGTCATCATAGTTGCCGGTAAACTCGCGTATGTTTTGAAAGTCCAGATCCAGGATATGGGTGACTACGCCATTGAGGAAGTGTCTGTCGTGCGAAATCACCACCAGGACTCCTTCGTGTCTCTTCAGCTCCTCCTCCAGCCAGGAGATCGTCTCGATATCGAGGTTGTTGGTAGGCTCATCGAGCAGGAGAATGTCCGGCTTGAGGAACAGTACCTGTGCCAGAAGCACCTTAAACTTGTCTCCTCCGGTGATGGAACTCATAAGCTCCTCATGCTGCTCTACGGGAAAACCGAGTTTGCTCAGCAGCTTTTCGATCTTGACATCGCTCTCGTAGGTGGGGTCTTCGTCTGCACAGATCATCTCCAGCTCGCCCAGACGGTTATTCACCTCGTCACTGTCGAAGTCCCCCTCCATATAGAGACGCTCCTTCTCTTTCTGCGCCTCATAGAGCTTTTTATTGCCATAGAGGACGGCATCCTTGAGTGTAAAGTCCTCAAAAGCATACTGGTTTTGACTGAGTGCACCCAGTCTAGCGCCAGGCTGTATCTGCACCTCTCCGTCGGTGGGCTCCAGCTCACCGGAAAGTATCTTCATAAAAGTGGATTTTCCGGCACCGTTGGCACCAATTAGTCCATAGCGTTTACCGGCATCCAGCGTGATGCTGATCTTGTCGAAGAGCACCCTCTTCCCGTAGCGTTGTGTGAGTTTGACTGTACTTAGCATGCTTTATCCTATCAATTCTATAATATTTTCCAGTGGTCTGCCGATAACGGCCTTGTCGCCTCGGATGACTACGGGTCTCTCGATCAATCTAGGGTGGACCGCCATGGCTGCTATAAGCTGCTGCTCATCCTCAATATCCCCAAGACCCAACTCTTTGTAGATCGCCTCTTTGGTACGCATCAGTGCTCTGGCACCGATACCCAGTTTGCCAAGCAGTGCCCGGATCTCCTCCTCGGTGGGTGGCGTATCGAGATACCGTAGTACCTTCGTCTCTATACCCTTTTCCTCAAGCAGGGCAAGTCCTGCCCTGGATTTGCTGCATCGTGGGTTATGCCATAGTGTGATAGTGTTCATGATCGCTCCTTTTTAGTATCCGGTTCTGTCGATTTTGCCACTGTGGCATCTGCTTCTGCTTTTTCCGTTACGGACAACAAGTGCTTCGAGCTCGTCACCCTTTCCTACGGTCTCTACTCTGATCTCGGTGATCAGTCCACCCTGACATGCCATAGAGAGGCTGCTGCCTGCTCCTTTGCCAAAGGCATGTTCGAATGCAGATCGTATCTGTTTCAAGGTAAGCTTTTTGCCCACATGGCTGCGAAAAAGTACACCCACTTCAGAGCTGTCCACCTCTTTGGCAAGCGAGAGCGCATTGTGATAATAGGTATCCGCATCTGTCCCGTAGCAAACACCATGCTTGATCCACTCGTGTTTGTGCAGTCTGGAGATGTAGCCCGGCATGTAGCTGTCCATCAGCGCCAGCGTCTCCTCTGAGATATCGATATTGGGCAGTGCCTTCCACTGATGATGCTTGTCTTTGGCGATCAGCTTTTGGGGCACATTGCAGTACTGCTTACTGCGTGGTTGAGGCCAGAGGCCATGCAGGCTCAGATGTCCCTTGTCACTACGATCATAGGTTTTACACTCAGCGACCCTGCGATGTGTTTGGCAAAATGCATTCTGCCAGCTCAATGCCAGCAGTGCGCGTCCGCCTGGTTTTATATTTGCAGATATATCTTTTTCATATGTTTTAGTATGTTTTGATTTTATGGGCTTCTTGTGGGGATTTTTGTTTTTGGAAAAACAACTTCCGTCCACCCATCTCTGGGCGATACTTTCACCAGGGATCAGCACCAGAAACTGTCCTTTGTGTTTTTTGAGTACCGTATAGGTCTGTGTAGCGTGCAGCGTGACATGATGGCTGTTTTTGGTATGCTTCATATTGTTGTAGGCTTCGCACTCCATAGCTGGTGCAGCGCTGAACCTTGCAGCCAGAAAGAGTGTAGAGAACAGTGAGAGCAAAAGATATTTTTGCATAACTTTCCTTAGTGAGAAAAATGATCCGTATTATACAAAAAAATAGGAAAATAAGCCTTTTTGGATAAAATACCTTATTATTATTTTTAACCCAAGGCATTTTTATCAAAACGATCACACAAAACAGACTTATTTTACTTGTCAGCACATTTCTGCTTTTTACCGGGAATCTTTCGTTTTTTACAGAGACGATGCGAATATACCCCCCTACTGTAGACGATATTGGATTCCTGCTCTCTCTGGCAGTTTTTTTTATAGGGCTGAATATCTTCTTGTTTACACTTTTCAGCTCAACATATATCACCAAGCCCCTGCTCATCCTCATACTTGTGGCCTCATCGCTGACAGCCTATTTTATGGATACCTATCATGTCGTGATCGATACAAGTATGATCAGAAATACCCTCCAGACCAATCTGTCCGAATCCTCAGACCTGCTGAGTGTCAAACTTATAGGCTATCTTCTCTTGCTGGGGATCCTGCCTTCCTATCTCGTCTATCGTAGCAAGGTCACCTATCCCGGTTTCAAGCAGGCACTGATCGAAAAAGTGCTGATGTTGCTCCTTTCCGTAGGACTGATGGCCGGTTCAATGTATCTCTTTAGCAAGCATTATACCTCTTTTATACGCGAGCATAAGCCGCTACGGTATCATGCCAATCCAAGCTATTGGATCTACAGTATCGTCAAATATGTCAATAAAACCTACTTTGATGGCCCTGTGATCCTACAGCCAGTCGGCAGGGATGCCATGATCGACAGGAACCAAAGCAAAAAACTGGTCATCATGGTCGTAGGCGAAGCAGCACGGGCAGACCACTTCAGCCTCAACGGATACAGCAAGCTGACCAACCCGGAACTAGGCAAACTGGATATCATCAACTATCCTCAGTTTTACTCCTGTGGTACCTCCACGGCAGCATCCGTACCCTGTATGTTCTCCAAATTTGGTCGGGAAAATTACAGCTACAAAAAGGGTATCGGCCATGAAAATGTCATCGATATCCTCAAGCATACCGGCAAAGTGTCACTCCTATGGAGAGACAACAACTCCGACAGCAAAGGGGTGGCACTCAGGATCCCCTATCAGGACTACAAAACCTCCAAAAACAACACGATATGCAGTGCAGATGGCAGTGAATGCAGAGACAGTGGGATGTTGGTCGGGCTAGATCGGTATATTGCCGAACAAAACAGCAGCAGTATCCTTATCGTCCTTCATCAGATGGGCAACCATGGGCCAGCCTATTACAAACGCTATCCTGAAGCATTCGCACACTTCAAGCCGGTTTGCCAAACCAATCAGCTTGAGCAGTGCAGCCGAGAGGAGATCGGCAATGCCTACGACAATGCTTTGCGCTACAGCGATGCGTTTCTTGCCAAGAGCATCTCCTTGCTGCAGCGCTATGACGGGGAGTATCAGACCGCATTGATCTATATGTCAGACCATGGTGAGAGCCTGGGGGAGAAGGGGGTCTATCTGCATGGTATGCCCTACTTTATGGCACCAGATGCCCAAAAGCATATCGGCACCTTCCTCTGGCTGGGAAAAAGTATGCAGCAGCACTATGCACTAGCCAAACTCAAAAAAGATGCGGCCAGACAGCATACCCACGATGCACTCTTTCATACACTTTTGGGGCTCTTTGGCGTCCAGACCAAGGTCTACAACCCCCAACTGGACCTCCTGCATGTCGCTCGGTAGACAGATCGCGTTGACAACACTGCTGCTTATGGGCAGTACACTTTTTTTTGGCCTCAGCAATCTGGATGAATGGGTGCAGGACCTGCTCTACAACAGCCAGACACACCGTTGGCTGCTCGATCATAATCTCCAGCCCTACCGGTTCATTTTTTATGACGGCATCAAGGCACTGCTGATCCTGTTTGCACTGCTGATGCTGGCAACACTGCTCTTTGGGAGAAAGCATCCGTGGGTGAAAGCGCATAGAAACGGTATATTAATCGTCGTACTTTCAGCCATCATTGTCCCCCTGACAGCCAGTACACTCAAAAAGGAGACCAACATGCCCTGCCCAAAGCACAGTATCCGCTATGGTGGGATCTACCCTCATGTGGCAGTATGGGAGCAGTATCCTCAGGGTTTCGATGCCCCCCGTACCCAATGCTGGCCTGCAGGGCATGCCAGCGGAGGGTTTGCGTTGCTTAGCCTCTTTTTTCTCTTCAAGCACAGAGAAAATCGCAAGAGAGCACTTCTTTTTGCGTTGGCTGTGGGGTGGCTGATGGGAGGCTACAAGATGCTCGTTGGAGACCATTATCTCAGCCATACAGTGATCACCATGCTACTCTCCTGGCTATGGGTACTGATCATCACCGTAGGAGTAGCGCGCTTTATCCCTTCTCGGGAGGATAGGTCGGCTCACCCTTGAGCAATCCTGCCTCATAGAGAAAGGGTGAGGGCTTGAAATCGATCTTTTTGATACGGTCATATTTGGCATAGGAGAGTGAGAGTCTGTCTTTTGCGCGGGTCACCGCCACATAGAAGAGTCTACGCTCCTCCTCCAAGGCTCCCCCACTGCGGTTCATGAGCTTGTGGTTTGGGAAGCGTCCATCCATGAGATCGACGACATACACCTCATGGAACTCTAGTCCTTTGGAGGCATGTACCGTCAAGAGATTGACCCCCTCTCCCTCGCTGAGCTCGCCTCCACCCAGTATCATGGCATTGACGAAGCGGTCCAACTCTTTGTAATGACCGGAGAGATCCAGAAGCAAGTGCGCTTTGCGTAGTATCCGTTCCTTGGCGCGCTCTTTTTTCTCCTGATCGATCTCTCCTGTTTTCAGTCTGGCTCTTTGGGTAGAGAGTATCTCTACAATCTCATTGTAGAGTGCAGAGCTGATCATATGAGAGAGGATGGTCTTGGGCACGATGCTCTGCTGTACACGCTGCATCAACTGATGATAGTGCCTGAAAAATGTGACCCCATCCTCTCCCAGTTTCGGGTGTTTTAGGATCGGGTGTGCACGGATTGTCTCAGGCAGTTCCATATGCTTGAAGCGCGTGATCGATCCGATCTCCAGATCATCGTCGAACAGTCCCAGCTGCATATTTTTATTCGGGTTGAGCTTTGGCAGATCAAACACCTCCGGGTGCAGCAGTCCCCTGCCGAGGTTCCCCTTGCCAAAGTGTATCAGACATTCAAAAAGCTCCTTGGAGAGCGCAGAGCCCAGCCCCTTCCCATATTCAAAAATATGAATAAACGCCATCATATCCTTCGGGTTGCTCATCAGACTGAGGAGATCTAGCAGAAACTTCACCTCTTTGGCCTCAAAAAAACTTGTGCCGCCCTTGCGCTTGCAGGGGAGACCCAGCTCCCTCAGACTCGCCTCGATCCCGTCTGCACTGGCATTGTTTCGAAATATGACGGCAATATTATCATTGGGAAGATGGCTTTTTTTGATCATACCTGCAATAGACTGATACTGAGAGAAGAGCTCGTCATAGACCAGTAGTTTCGGGGGATACGCCTCCCCTATTCTGCCTACCTCCAGTTTCTTTGGGTAGATGCGCTCATTGCGCTCTATCACCCTGTTTGCCAGAGAGAGGATGGGCGCAACCGAGCGGTAGTTCTTGCTCAGCGTAAAGACATTCGCACCGGGATAACGCGTAGCAAAGGTAGCGATATTTTGGATATTTGCGCCATTAAAGGCATAAATACTCTGATCATAATCCCCCACACAGAAAAGTGATTCGGCCCTCAAGGCATCGATCAGTGCACTTTGTAGCGTATTCGTGTCCTGATACTCATCCACCAGTATCTCATCAAAAGCGAGACTGTGCTCAGATAGATATTTTTTAATATGCAAGAGAAGATCATTAAAAGAGACGAAGCCATACTCCGCTTTAGTAGCCTCGAACGCTTCACAGATATCAAGATAGATATCCATCAGGATTTCATGATCGGGATATTGTGCCAAAAACCACTGGTCAAACGTCTCCAAAGAGGCATTTTGATAGAGTTGATACATCTCATATAGATAGGTCGCAGAGAAAGGCTCTATATCATGGTTGAGACGCTTGAACTGCCGCTTCTCATAGGTACTGCGAAACAATGTTTTGAGTTCGCCAGGCTGCTTGAGAGAGAGCGTTGGCATGATCTTCTTGAGCCAGCGATAACAGACTGCATGAAAGGTGCCTGACTCGATACGATCCAGAGTACTTTTTGGGAAAAAACCCCCCAATCTGGCGATCATCTCTCCCGCAGCCTTGTTGGTAAATGTAAGCAGGAGTATTTTTTCCGGGGCGGTCCCGTTTTGAAGCAGATGCACGATCCTGCCTACGATAGTAGAGGTTTTCCCTGTACCGGCACTGGCGATAATGAGATTGTGACCGCTGGGTGCAGTGGCGGCACGGTGCTGTGCCTCATTGAGCGTGGTAAGGGGCATAGAACCGTATTATGCTTGACCGAGGATATAAAAGGTATGTTTTCCCTCTACCTTTTTGAGAGTGACTTTGTATTTTTCGCCCCAGGCCTCTAGGGCTTGGACAAATGGCTCCACCTCTTCCGCTCTGCTGTGTTCTGTTTTGATTTTTAGGTAGTGTGAGGAGTTGGACATGGCGATATACCCACCATGGTGCCTGAGTGTATCCTGAAGACTCAGGATATGCTTGGAAAACCCCTCAAATCCCTTGGTGTGAGCAATGATCTCTTTCATTTGAGTCATCATTGCGGGTGTCTCCGGGTATCCCAGCTGAATCAAGAGGTTTTCGGGGGTGATTTGAATATGCATTTTCTGCCTTCTGAAATTCTGTTTTCAGAATTTTATCCAATCTCTTGTTAGAAAAGCGTATCGTTTGGTTTTATTTTTCCCAATAGGTATTTGTAGTGCTCGAGATTTTGAAATGCTTTTTCGTACCTCCACCTCAATACAAACTCCATAATGTCATTTTTAAGGTCTTCGTCTAGTCTTTCTGCTTTTCCAAAGTAACTGAGAGAAATATTCTTGGCTTTTTTCTTGCCATTTTTATCTGGCTCATAGGTGATAGCGATAATTTGACAGTATTTTCCCTCACGAATCTCGCCAAAATCTTCCTCTTTGAGCCCGATGCCACTGATATTCATCGCCTTGTAGATGAAGATGTGGTCAAAATCAGGTGCTTTTTCATTGATACTGAGCGAAAGGTAGAGTTGTGAAATTTTATAGATATTTTGAGCACGCACCTCTTCTGCTTTTGTATCGATGCCCATAATGGTAATAATACTTTTTGCCAGCTTCGTATGATCCCCTTTGGTCTCTATCTCTGTTTTTTTTATGGGTTCAGTTGCTTCTTTTGGTGGTTTTTTTACTTTTTTAAGGGGTATTGCTTTTCCAGAAAAAGGCTCCTCTGGCTTATTTGCCAATTTTACTTCTAGCTTATCACTCAACGCTTTGAGTCTATCAAGAGTATTGCTCATTCTCGCTCCTAAGCCCTAAAAATAGGCTTCTTAGTAAAATATTAAGTAATATATTACACTAATAAATATTAAACATATCTAAAAATATTAAGAATTATATAAATATATATGAAAGTAGATATTTATTAGTAGAAAAATCTCTATTTCTTTCTGGAACGCTTGCTTAATTCTATTGTGTTAAAATATCATCAAATTATATAGCAATGGATATGAAGATGGATTATTTGGAAATTGTGGGCGGCAAAAAACTGAGTGGGGAGATCACGATCAGTGGAGCGAAAAATGCTGCACTTCCTGTGATCGCAGCTACGGTACTGAGTGACCAAGAGGTGACACTAACCAACCTGCCCAATGTGGTAGATATCAGAACACTGATCAAGCTCCTGGGCATGCTCGGCGGTGATGTCAAGCATGAAGGAACAGTGGCGACAGTCAATAACGGCAGCATCAGCTCCACCAAGGCTGTCTATGAGATTGTTTCACAGATGCGCGCCTCCATTTTGGTACTGGGACCCCTGCTGACACGCTTC
>CAMZLC010000177.1 GCA_947311605.1 uncultured Sulfurovum sp. | reverse complement strand
GGGTCATTGAGCATCTCCTGCTCCAGCTCATGGTCGCGCTGTTTGGTCTTGCCTCGCTTTCGGGTGCCGGCGATCGGTCTCAGCAGGATCTCCCCATCGGTCAGGCGCACCATCACCTCAGGACTGGAGCCACAGATAGCAAAATCATCAAACTCCAGCAAGAAGAGATAGGGAGAGGGATTTTTGGAACGCAGCACACGGTAGAAGCTCAGGGGATCGATCTTGCCCTTTTGGGTATAACGGTTCGAAGGCAGCATCTGAAAAACATCACCTGCACGTATATGCTCTTTTGCCTCCATTACAATCTCTTCAAAGCGCTCCTTGGAGAGTGCATAGGTGCCTTCTTCTTCCAGCACTACCGGTTCGATCGCAAGCGGTGTATGTGCTTTTTCCAGCAGTGTTGTCACTTTTGCCACCATCTCTGCATAGTTATCATCCGGATCGATGATCGTCAGTGTCGCACTTTTATGGGAAAAACCTATCAGGAGTTTGGGGCGGATCATATCCAGATCAGGGGTCTTGAGTGTATCCTCAAGCCCATCCATAGCAGCGCGCAGTGTAGGCTCAAAGACCTTCACCATATCATACGCGATAAAACCGATAAATCCATCCACATAGCCAAAACCGGCCTCTAGCGCCATATTTTGGTAGCGGGATTTGTCCAGTTTCTGGTAATAGGATTGCATGAAGCTGAAGGGATCTTCTACCAGAGATACTGTCTGACCCTGTGCGTCTGTATAGGTGGTTGTGTGGTTCTGGTATTTGATCTGCTCTCTGGCACCAATGGCGATGAAGCTGAAATTACCATCACTGGTGTTGACCACACTCTCAAAGAGCATGGTGATCTCATTGGGAAAGATCTTTTTCAGCTCCCCATAGAGCGCCACAGGGGTCAACTGATCGAAGAGTATGGTCTGTATCATTATTTCTGCTTGACCACAAATCCCGTGATGCCGATGGAGGCATTGACATCTGCCAATGCTGCTTTGGCTTCTGCATAAGAGCCATAGGGACCGACCCGGACACGTCTGGTTTTTTCATTTTTATTAATGACATATTTCAGCCCTGCATCTTTTATTTTTGTGAGGAATTTGGGATTGGGATCTCTGTTGAAAGCACCGATCTGTATATAGTAGACCGGTTTGCCCTCAGCAAACAGGGCACTGGCTTTTGGCTGCTTCTTGACTGTTTTTACAGGCTTGGTCTCTTTTTTTACCACGCGTTTGGGGGTGGGTTCTTTTTTCTTGACTACCTGGATCACCTTTTTTTGCGCCTTCTTCTTTTGAACAGGCTGTTTTTTGGGTTTGGTAGGTGCCGGAAGCTTCTCTTTGGCGATAGGCTGAAGATCGTTTTGCTTCTTTTTACTGCTCTGCTCTACGGGAATAAGCTCTGGACTGACAAATTCGGTTTGGTTTTGATCTGCTATCATTACCTCATCATCAGAGGTACCGAGTATCATTTTGGACAGCAGAATACCCCCCAGCAGTATGATTACAGCCAATGCGATTATCGCAAGGAAGCTTTTGGATTTTTTGCCGGCTGGAGCGGGATCGCCAATGATAAGGTCGTCTAGATTGTGCTCATTCATATTCATACTCCTCGATTCTTGCCATTGATTATATCAAAAGTAATGTTAACGTAATATTTGTTAATATATTATTTACCTGAGTGCCTCATAGACAGAGAGTGCCTGTCTGTGTGCCTTGACATCATGGCAGCGGATCATATGGGCACCCTGTGCTACGGCATGGAGGTGGATTGCCAGCGTTCCCGGCAGGCGTGCCTCGGTCGGTGTAGGGACAATATGATCGATCATCGATTTTCTGCTCGCCCCCACCAACAGCTCACAGCCGAACTTTTGGAAATGGCTCAGATTTTTGATCAGTGCGATATTGTCCTCTAGACGCTTGCCGAATCCGATCCCCACATCCAGGATGATCTGCTCCCGTTTCAGCCCAAGTGCCAAGCACTTGTCGATCCTCTCCTCAAAGAACTGGCTGACCTCAAGGATCACATCTTCATAAGAGGGGTTATCCTGCATGGTCTCCGGGCTGCCCTGCATATGCATGATACAGAGCTGTGCATCATGTGTTTTGGCAAGAGAGATCACTCTCTCGTCTTGGGCACCGGTGATGTCATTGATGATACCAAAGCCGCACTCCAACGCGTAGGAGACCACCGAGGGGGTGTAGCTGTCGATACTGAAACAGACCTTTTTGTAAAGTGCCTGCTCCCGTATCGCATCACAGATCGGACGTATGCGCGCCAACTCCTCTGCTTCAGTCACCGCTTGTGCACCCGGGCGAGAGGAGACCGCACCGACATCGATCACATCGGCACCTTCTGCTATCATCTTTTCGATCTCACAGATCGCATCCTCTGCCAGATAGCGACTGCCGCTGTAAAAGCTGTCATCATTGGCATTGATCACCCCCATGATCCGCAAGGGAAACATCGGCGTCTGTAAAAAGTCAGACAGCGCCTCCGCCACGTCCTTCAGTCCAAAAGGCTGCGCCCGCTCCTTGCGGGAGAGTATCTCTACCTGCTTTCGATTGGCGATCAGGATGCAGTCAAAGTATGCTTTTTCACAGGTGATCGCACCGCTGGGCACAGCCAACTCTGCTCCGATACTCAGTGCATCCTGCTTGAGAATATTGACCGCAGGCGTGCGGAGCGCTTTGATCATAAAATAGTAGAGCGACATCTTTTTCGAGATAATAGAGATGCCGCCGCCCTCTACACCCAGTGCCTTGAGTGCCTCTTTTTTGTCTCCCGTCTCACCCAGTCTGTAAAGCTGCATCTCTTCTCCTTGCCTAGCGTTTTTTACGTGCCAGCAGTTTTAGCAGTACTGCCGTCAGCACAAAGGCAGGGGGAGACCCCCGATCCAGTACCTTGACGGCATCTCTCATCATATCCAGCGTCCTCTCATCCATCTCATAGTAGCGGCTCATGATCGCAGTGGCACCTATCTGTTCTAGTAGCCCTTTTGCTTTGGGTGCAGAGATACGGGCATGCTCCTGCACAAAATCATAGACCAACCGTATATCCAGCTTCTGCATATCCAGTGCCAGCTCCGAAACCGAGGAGAGCTCATCAATGACAGTGACAGGAAGGCGTGAACGAATCGTAGGCAGGATAATGGCCTTGGAGGTAAAAAGGAGGATAAACTCTTTGTTGGGCGGTGGTTCCTCTATGATTTTCAGCAGTCTGTTTTGTACCACTTCACTGAACTGGTCGGCAGCGAGCACGATGATCGTCTTCTCTTGACTGGCGAGATAGGCTTTCTCGATCGCCTGCCTGACATCCTCGACCAGAAAATTTCCCTCTCTAAAAATGGGGATAAGCCGTTCGCCCTGCAGCGCAAGTTGGCGAAGCTTGACAAGGGTATCTTCAAAGTGGGCAGTAATGATAATTTGGCTTTGCAGTCTCATTCGTTCGGATCTACCTCGCCGTAGAGTACAGCCTCCATCGTTCTGTCAAAGAGCTTATAGAGCTGTATCAGCTTGATATCCAATAGAGGGTCACTCTCTCTAAGTGGGAAACTATTGGGCACCTGCTCATTCATTACCCAGAGAAAATTTTCGTCATTGCGGTATACCAGTTTGGTATAGTTGTAACTGCTGTCACCGATATACCACAGAAAATACCCCTGAGGAAAAGAGATATCCAGCATATCCTCCATCAGCTCTATCTCCTGGGTGCCCTGTATCGTATGAAGCTTGGGGAAACATCCGTGCATATCGTACACAGGCAGAAACGGTCTGCCTTTTTCCGGACAGTTTATCGCATTGCGTATATACTGGGAAAACCACTTACGCTTGTCATCGGTCACGATCAGTACTGTCTGTCCTTCGATCATCTTTGTCACGGCACTTCTGACCAGAGGGGTCCAGTCAAAGCGGAGCTCCTCCATCCAAGAAAAACTGGAGTCCTCCTCACGGATCGCTTCGAGTGTCCAGTTCAGCAGTGCCTGCATATCATTGATCCAGTTGGTAGGTCTCATGCAGCACTCTGACTGCCAGTTCACCAAACTTCTCATCTACGATCATCGACACCTTGATCTCAGAGGTAGAGATCATCTCGATATTGATGCTGGCTTCTGCCATCGCAGAAAATGCGGAAGAGGCCACGCCGGAGTGCGACTGCATGCCTACACCCACCACAGAAACCTTGCAGACCTTTTCATCAAAGTCCATAGAACCAATATCATGGTTAAACGCAGAGATCAGCTCCTTGGCACTCTCCAGCTCACTCTGGGGCACCGTGAAGCCGAGATTGGTCGTACCGTCCGTACTGGCATTCTGGATGATCATATCTACATTGATCTGTGTCTCAGCCAGCTTGGTAAAGATCTCTGCTGCCACTCCTGGTCTGTCAGAGACTTCTCTGAGCGACACCCTTGCTTGATTTTTATCCAGTGCTATCCCACTGACCAATACCTCTTCCATCTCTTCACTCTCCTCTGCTATCGTTGTACCTTCGTTGTCGTTAAAACTGCTTTTTGCTACGATCTTGACACCCATTTTTTTGGCAAGCTCCACCGATCTGCTCTGCAGCACCTTGGCGCCCAGACTAGAGAGCTCCAGCATCTCCTCATAAGAGATAAAATCCAGCTTTTTGGCTCTGGGCTCGATGCGCGGGTCAGTGGTATAGACCCCATCGACATCCGAATAGATCTCACAGGCATCCGCCTCCAGTGCCCCTGCGATCGCCACGGCACTCAGGTCAGAACCTCCACGCCCCAGTGTTGTGACACTGCCTTCTCTGTTGATCCCCTGAAAACCAGCAACGATAATGATATTGCCCCTCTCCAGCTCTCCTCTCATCGCCTCTGTGTTGATCGACTCGATCCTGGCATAGGTATGGGTATTGTTGGTCTGTATGCCTGCCTGCCTGCCGGTCATCGCCACCGCAGCCACACCCATCTCCTGCAACGCGATCGCCAACAGCGAAGCCGTGACACGCTCGCCGGAGCTCAGTAGTATATCCATCTCTCGCTTGGAGGGATTTTTGGAAAAATGGTGGGCATACTCAGTCAGCTTGTTGGTCTCACCGCTCATCGCGGAGACCACCACTACTACATCATTGCCTTTAAACTTGGTCTTGGCCACTCTATTGGCTACATTCTCTATGCGACCCAGATCCCCTACGCTGGTACCGCCGTACTTCTGCACGATCAACATCTACAATATTCCTTCTTTTTTAAAATAGGTGATAACCCTTCTGTAGGCTCTACGTTTCAAAAACGTCGCCTTCTTAAAAAGCTCTTCCAATCCCACAAATCTATACTCCTCAAACTCCGGTATGTCGTATGCAAACAGATCGATCTTGGCACTTTCCTTCAGGCGCACCAGATAGTACTTCTGTCTCTGCCCTCTGTAGGGGTAACGCTTGCCTTTGGCTGAGGGTGGAAAATCATAGGTGATCCACTCGGGATACTCTGCCAGTATCTCCACGTCATTGGTGCCGATCTCCTCTTTGAGCTCGCGCAGCAGTGCCTCTACCGTGGATTCACCTTCATCGATGCCCCCCTGAGGAAACTGCCATCCCCGCTTCATGCCATTACGGCGTGACAGCATAAATTCGCACTTTTTCGGATATTCTGATGAGAGTATAATTGCTGCAACATTGGGACGATAGCCCGTATATTTCTGCATAATCTCTCACTTATATATTTAAATTATTCTGTTAAGATTGTATCTCAAAAGCGATTATAAGTGTTTGAAAACCATCAAAAAGCTAACAAAAAATGCTACTCTACCTACACATCCCCTACTGCGACTCCAAGTGCCACTACTGCAGCTTCAACTCCTATGTGGACAAATTCGACACGCGCAAGGCATACATGGAGGTGCTCTATCGGCAGCTGCTCTTTGAGCTGGAGCGCTTCGGTGCCACGGCGCAGAGCATCGAGACGCTCTTTATCGGAGGAGGGACTCCCTCCACGGTAGATCCGGCACTGTATGCACCGATCTTTGATCTGGTCGCCCCCTATCTGCATGCAGATGCCGAGATCACCACCGAGGCCAACCCCAATTCAGCCGACAGGGCATGGCTGGCAGGGATGCGTGATCTGGGGGTCAACAGGGTCAGTTTCGGGGTACAGAGCTTCAATGCAGACAAGCTCAAGGCGCTCAACAGAGCCCACTCACCCAGACAGGCTAGAGAGGCCGTCAGGACTGCCAAGGATCTGGGCTTTGCGCACATCTCGGTGGATCTGATCTATAACTATCGAGGCGATACAGACAGGCTGCTGCTTGCGGATATAGAGGAGGCCTTTTCTCTGCCCATTGACCACATCTCCGCCTATGAACTCACCATCGAGGATGGCACCAGATTTGCCACTACACCCCAGGTGCGGCAGGAGAATGAGACACTGGCCTTCTTCGTGGCAGAGGAGATCCAGAGACGAGGCTTTGCTCAGTATGAGATCTCCAATTTTGGCAGCTACCGGAGCAGGCACAACCAAGGCTACTGGGAGCTCAAGAATTATATCGGAGCAGGAGCAGGTGCCGTGGGATTTTTGGGTGACACGCGGTATTACCCCAGTACAGATATCGACCGCTACATCGCAGACCCCCTCTATGCCGCAGAGGAAAAACTCTCCACAGAGGAGAAACTGACGGAACAGATCTTTCTCGGCCTGCGTAGCTGCATGGGCATTGCCAGAGACACCCTCCCCTCATCCCTTCTACAGAGAGCGATGCTCCTCGTGGAGGAGAAAAAGCTTACAGCCACTCGGACACATCTCTATAATCCCAACTACTTCCTCAGTGATGAGATCGCACTCTACCTTTTGACCTAAATCATAAAATAGAGTCACCATATCCGCAGTCACCCCCCCCCTCATAAGCCATGCCCCCCCTTTCCACACACCCCGCCACTAAAAAGACACGCTCCCAGCACTTTTATTCTCATTTAAGCCAAATCCCCCTACACTAACATTACAACTATTTAAACTACCAGGGGGGTACATGATGAAGACTACCAATCAAATCAACACTTTAGGGGGGGGGTATTAGGCCTCTTATCAAACTTATTGCAGTAGCTGCTGCTTCACTGACACTCTTTAGCGGCTGCTCCGGCAGAGGAGACTCAAGCAGCAGTTACTATCTGTCACCACTTCAGACAACATCCAAACAGATAGCAGGTGTCGATCTGCTCTCCGGCTCATTGACGCTCCGGCAAAGCGATATCCCATC
>CAMZLC010000176.1 GCA_947311605.1 uncultured Sulfurovum sp. | reverse complement strand
CTCATTTGTAAGAGTCTTTGGGAAACCAAAGTCTCATGTGGGGCGCAGAATGGCTGTCAGTCTTGTACTTGACAGCGATGTAGAACAGGCCAAAAAAAGAGCCGAAGAGATAGTAGGCTCCATGACAGATTCCTAAAGCACCCATTTAAACTCAATTTACCAAAACACACTATAATTCCCCATAAAAAAACAGAGGAAACCATGAAACCCTTCAGCAGAATCATACTCCCCCTACTGCTCTTCATCTATATCGCTGTCGAAACCTATGCCAAACTCCACCATACCTCTCTCTGTGGTACCGAAGGCTGCGAACTGGCAGGCGAACTGCTCAGGTACAACAGTCTCTATCTCAACTATTTTGGTGGCGCAGGCGCACTGTTTATCATGCTCTTTGGCTGGATTTCTCTCAGACGAGAGGGCTTTGAGAGGCTTTTTTTTATCACCCTTTATGCAGCGATCGCCTTTGAATCGATCATGATCGCCTATCAGCTGCTTGCCAACCCTGAGCCTTGCATTTTTTGTCTGGGTGTCTATGGTGTACTGCTGACTATCGCTCTTCTCTCCCGATGGAGATACTTGCTCTACGGTCTCCCCGCGATCGTTGCCCTCTATCTCTCTATGGCTTCTCTCGCCGTCACCCAGAACAGAGCACTGATCACAGCAGACGGCAGCTACCTCATCCACTCAGAGAGCTGCCCACACTGTAAAAAAGTCAAAAACTATTTTGCAGCACACAGCATTCCGTATCGAAAAATATCTATCCATGATACCAATGCCCGCTTTTTCATCAAACAACTCGATATCGACTCCATACCGGTACTTGTCATCAAAAAGGGCGCACTAAGCAAAGTGATCAGGGGAGACAAGGCCATCATCGACTATTTTGAACAACACAATGCTCCTGCAAAAACAGTGCAGAACGGGACAGAAGAGAGCCCCTCCATCTACAATGGCCCCGATGAGGGCTGTAGTGCTTCGATCTTCCAAGACTCAGGATGCAGCGAAGCCTCCGAGGTACCGTTGCACTAGAAAACTATCTCTCTCCATCAAAAGGCAAGACCATGAAACTCGTTCTATTGGATGCACAAACACTCGGCAAAGACCTGGATCTTGCAGTGCTCAAGCAGTTTGGGGAGCTCATCACCTACCCCACCACCTCGGCGAAAGAGACGGCAGATCGTATTCGAGATACAGAGATCATCCTCACCAACAAGGTCATCATCGACCGCCCTCTGATGGAGCAAGCAAGCAGACTCAAACTCATCTGCGTCACAGCCACAGGGATGAACAATATCGACCTGAATGCAGCCGAATCTTTGGGCATCACGGTAAAAAATGTCGCAGGCTACTCCACCCACAGTGTGGCACAGCATACCTTTGCCACAGCGCTCTACCTGATCGAGAAACTGGCGTACTACAATCAGATCGTCAAAGAGAAATCGTGGTCAAAACAGGCACTCTTTACCGATGTCTCCAGACCCTATTTTGAGATTGCCGGCAAGCAGTGGGGCATCATCGGCATGGGCAGCATCGGTCAGGAGGTCGCCAAAATCGCCACAGCCTTCGGCGCTACGGTCAGCTACCACTCTACCAGCGGCGGCAATACCCAGCAGCCCTACACGCACAAAAGCCTGGAAGCGCTGCTTAGAGACTCCGACATTCTCTCCATCCATGCCCCACTCAACGCCCAGACCCACAACCTCCTCCATCGGGGCAACCTTCCCCTGCTCAAAGAGGGTGCCGTTCTCCTCAACATGGGCAGAGGCGGCATCATCCATGAGATTGATCTGGCAGCAGAGCTCAACAGACGGGAGCTGTATGCAGGGCTGGATACTACTGTGCAGGAGCCCATCCAGGCCGATCACCCCCTGCTCCGACTCACGCATCCGGACAGACTTCTGGTCACCCCACATATCGCCTGGGCAAGTATCGAAGCGAGAAAAAAGCTTCTTGAGGGTATCGTGGCAAATATCAGATCTTTTTTGAAGGAGAGTGCATAATGGATGATAGGCAATGATAGACCTGCTGGTTATAGGCTCCGGAGGGGCAGGGCTCACTGCTGCCCTGCATGCCCACGAGGCAGGGCTTAGCGTCACAGTCGTTACCAAGACCCTCCCCACACAGGCACAGACCTGCATGGCGCAGGGCGGTATCAATGCTGCACTGGGCAACAGAGGTGCAGATAGCATCGAGAAGCATGAAGCAGACACCCTTCGCGCTGCCCATGGGCTGGCTGATCCTGAGAGGGTCTCTCGCATGTGCCGCCAGGCGCCCCAGGCTATTGCCTGGCTGGAGCGTATAGGCGTGCCCTTTTCCAGGCTCGATCATGCAGAGAGTCCGCTACAGAGTATCGCCCAGCGTCGCCTGGGAGGTGCCTCCGCCAAGCGCGCCTGCTATGTGCAGGACTACACAGGTCTCAAGATCCTGCATACCCTCTATGATAGATGTATCGAAGCAGGTATCCCCTTTGTTACCGAGCACGCCTTACTCAACCTCATCACCCTTCCCTCTTCAGTCTCCGCACAGCACCCCTCACAGGTTTTCGGTGCTACATTTTGGGAAGTGCAGCAGGGGAAAGTGGTCACCATAGAGGCAAAAAATACGCTCATCGCTACAGGAGGATTTGGCGCACTCTATCATGGTCATACCACCAACAGCTATGGCAGCACCGGAGATGGTATCGCTGCCGTCCTGAGAGCCGGAGGGGTACTGGGCGGCATGGAGTTTGTCCAGTTTCACCCTACCGCCCTGCAAGACTCGGCGATACTTATCTCCGAGAGTGCCAGAGGCGAGGGTGGCTACCTCATCGACCACCGCGGAGAGAGGTTTACCGACGAGCTGGCGCCCAGAGACGAAGTCGCCAGAGCGATCTTTGCACAGCTCAGGCAGGGGCATCATGTCCGTCTGGATATCAGGCACCTGGGCAGAGAGAAGATCGAGGCACTCATGCCTCAGGAGTTGCATCTGTGCCGCCTCCATGCCGGCATCGATCCCATCGAAACACCCATTCCTGTCATGCCTGTCGCACACTACACCATGGGCGGTATCGAGGTAGACACACACCATCAGATCAAAGGACTCTCCCGCTGCTACGCGATCGGAGAGTGTGCCCATGCCCACATCCATGGTGCCAACCGCCTGGGAGGCAACTCCCTACTGGAGATCATCACCTCCGGTATCTCTGTCATCACACATTTAATACACCAGCATACAGCACCCAACCCTACAGCACATACCGCCACACAGCACAGCCATGACGAAGCGATGATCGACAAAATCTTTGACAAGCCCAACGAGGTCAATTTCTATCACAAACGCAAAGTACTGGGCGCACTGATGTATCGTGATGTCGGCATCATCCGACACCAGGCTGCCATGCACGAGGCTGAGATCTACCTCGATGAGATCACTGCCAAACTGGCACGCATGGGGATAGGGGACAAAGCCAAAGCAAACAACCAAAACCTTGTCGAATTTCTAGAGTTTCGCAATGCCATACTCCTGGCACAATGCACCCTCAAAAGTGCCATCGCAAGACAGGAGAGCAGAGGCGCACACTACCGAGAGGATTTTCCTGTTGAACGAAGTGACTGGCAAGCACACAACTACTGTAAACTAGGAGACAAGGGAGTGGCACTTTGCATCCCATAAATATCACCATCGCAAGAGAGAGCGACACAGAGACCTTTTCCATAGCCAGCACCAAGGCCATCACCCTGCTTGCTGCCCTCTACGAGATCAAAGCCACACTGGATCCTATGCTGACTTTTGGTGCAGGCTGCCGCTCTGGTATCTGCGGCAGCTGTGCGGTGCTGGTCAATGGCAAGGAGCAGCTGGCCTGCAGCTACAGGTACCAAGACGGTGACCATATAGCCCCGCTGCGCTACCACCCTGTACTAAGAGATCTCAAAGTGGACAAAACCTATGCACTGGACACACTCACAAAAATACTGAGTGAATATTTAACACCTGACCCCATTGCTGTGCCCTCCCCCAAGGAAGAGGCCCAAACCAAAGTACAGACTGACTGTATCCTTTGCGACAGCTGCTACTCCGCCTGTCCTGTACTGGCAGTCAACCCGGATTTCCTGGGGCCTTTTGCGCTCACCAGAGCCTGGCGCTATCTGGCAAACTCTCCAAAAGAAAATAATCCTCAAGACTGTACAGACAACAACGCCTCACTCCTCACTCCTCACTCCTCACTTTTGGACGCAGTCCAAACTCATGGTATCTGGGACTGCACCCTCTGTGGCGAATGCACCGCCGCCTGCCCTCAGGGGATCGATCCCAAAACAGACATCCTCATGCTCAGGGGAGTATCGGGCAAGGCCGGCTACAGTGATCCCAACTTTGGTAACATGGATTTTGGTACACCGAGCTTCGGTACGCCTGATTTTGGGGTGGGTTTTAGTCGATCATCATCTCGATATAGGCACAAGCACGGGAATGAGCCGTGTCATTAGTGCCGTTAACATCACCTATGGTTATCATCACATCTGTACCGCTGATGCTCCCGCTTGTGTCTATAATGGCAGCACAGCTGCATGCCGTGTTGATATTCTGTACCACAAATCCTGACTTGACATAGCTTAGATTGTCTTTGCCATCTCCCGTGAGCGAATCCTGGATCGCGACACTCTCTGCATCGCCCTCTCCATCATTATCTACCGTAAAACAGTAGCGAATCGTGGCACCAGGGATGCGTTTGGGGTTGTTGAGAAACCACTGATAGTGACTGCTTCCCAGCTTGTTCCACTGATCAGTCTCGATTGATATTTCTGTGTATTGATGGTGCCTGCTACTATTTTTGTACCATCGGGGAGTGTATGTGCACCGGACTCTATAGCTATATATGGAATTTGTGTCATTTTGGCATGCGGACCATCTTCGCCGTCAGGCTCTACTGTATAGATATCAAAACCAGTGGTGCTTACATTGGTCACCCTGAAAGAAGCGGGGTTACCCCCTCTGTCATCCATAAGGGCAAACACCAAAGGGATGGTATTGTAGGTTTGCCTGAAAAGAATGCTGGTAGTTGTATTCCCATTGGTTTTTTGTACCGTAATCTTGCCTGCTTCCATTTTCCAGGCATAGAGATGGGTAGTGAGCAGCAATAGAAATACAGCCACATGTTGTTTCATCGCACTCTACTTGATCTGCACTTCAAAATAGCCACACTCTTTTGTTTGCATATTTACTGTGCCGAAATCCAGTGTCACTGTACTGCCTGATATACTACCGTTGGCACCATTGGCTGAGGTGCTTCCTGGGTTTGGGCAGTTGCATGCACTTGTCCCTATGGCCAGATTCTGGATAGTGGCTGTATCAAAATGGCTATCAAGCGTATCGGTGGTAAGTACATTGTCCATCTTGACCGCATCAAAATGCGTGTTGTCCACCTCTACAGCGTAGCGTATCGTTGCCCCAGGGATTCTCTTGGGGTTGGATGTACTGTTTACAGGATCATCTATTACACAAGATATTTTTGATATGCTGGGAATACAATGAAAGAACTGCGATGCAGGCACGATCACTATGCTACTCCCCGAGGGAGGCTGCCAATACAGATAGTAGCTGTCCCCTCCTGTTTTTTCCTGCATGTGATACTCTATTTTATGATATCCCGCTGTAGCATTGACATATT
>CAMZLC010000175.1 GCA_947311605.1 uncultured Sulfurovum sp. | reverse complement strand
GTACTGGACAGAATCCAAAACAGATAAGGAAAACCATGAAAGCAATCGTCAATGTATATCTCAAAGAGGGCGTCCTCGATCCGCAAGGCAAGGCAGCACACCATGCACTGGGTTCACTGGGGTTTGACAATGTCGCCGATGTAAGAATCGGCAAACAGATCATCCTGAAGCTCGAGGCAAAAGATATAGACGCAGCCAAAGCAGAGGTCAAAGAGATGACAGAAACCCTGCTTGCCAACACAGTGATCGAAGACTACACCATAGAGATCAGTGAATGAAAAAGCTTACCGTCTCCATCCTGCAGTTTCCCGGCACCAACTGTGAATACGATACCGTCTATGCCCTTGAAAAACTTGGACACAGGACCCATATCGTCTGGCACAAAGAAGAGGCACTGCCCGAAAAAACAGATCTGGTGATCGTACCGGGTGGGTTTAGCTATGGAGACTACCTTCGCTCAGGCTCTATCGCCCGCTTCTCCCCCGTTATGAAAGCGGTCGAACACTATGCAGCCAAAGGCGGTCTGGTACTGGGTATCTGTAACGGTTTTCAGATATTGACCGAGATGGGGCTGCTGCCGGGCGCACTCAAGCGCAACAACAACCTGCACTTCATCTCCAAGCAGCAGACCATCAAGGTCATCAGCAATGACAATGCTTTCCTCAACCAATGCCAGAAAGAGGAGGTATTGCATATCCCTGTAGCCCATGCGGACGGCAACTACTATATCGACGACTGGGGACTAGAGGAACTGGAGAAAAACGGACAAATCCTGCTAAGATATTGTGACGAAGTGGGAAACCCTATGATACTCAACGGCTCCGTCTCGCAGATCGCCGGTATCTGTAACAGTGAGAAAAATGTATTTGGCCTCATGCCCCATCCCGAGAGAGCCATGGAGTTTGTGCTTGGCTCAGAGGACGGTGTACGCATGCTCAAAGGTTTTCAGAACGTATGAGAAGCCACCGGCTCCTTCTGGTCCTGCTGCTGCTTTTTGTCTGGATCAGTACTGTGGCCGCCAAAACCAACTATTGGTACAGCTATATACCCAAGCAGGTCTTTGCCACGCAGGTGTTCCCCATCACCATTTTTGCAGACACCGACGACAGTGCCCACCCCCCTGCCTTTCAGTTTGATTCCCAAAGCCCCATACAGCCTCTAGATACCCATGCGCTCAAAGGCACCAACGGTGGAAATACCTTCTATACTTTCTACTTCAAGGCACAAAATAGCGACATCACGATCCCTGAACTCACCATCACTGATGGCAATGAAACAGTGAGACTCAGAAGCCGTTATCTCCCCGTAAAAACCTTGAACAGTTCGGCACACAAGACATTCTGCGGATTGATCGCCACCAGCTGCAAGATCATCACTTCGCAGGTTTCAGAGTTTGATGCTCAAAACAATCTAGTCTCTCTGACGATCAAGGCTACAGAGGCCAACCCAAAAGAGATCCATACGCTAGGCAGCATAGAATCCGGTATAGAGAAACTCACAAGAAAGGGCTCAGAGAGTATCATCGAATACTATTTTGTGCTTCCCTCCTCTGAAAAAAGTGTTACCTCGAGCTACTACAATACTCTGCAAAACAGGTTTGTCTCCAAGACGATCTCCGTAGATTACAAAGACAAGCCAGTGGCTGCACAGGAAAATCTCAACCCCAAAGACAGCAGCTTTGACAAGCTAAAAAAATATGGTCTCACTCTTCTAGCATTTTTCTTCCTCTGGATGTTCTGGAAAAGAAAGGAGATCTTCTTCTTGGTATTGTTGACAATCTGCATCCTTATCCTGCTGACGCTCTTTGCTCCACACGAAAAGATCTGTATACAGGAAGGGGCACCACTTTATATCCTTCCCACAGAAACCAGCACCACAGGGGGGCAGGTAGATCGAGAGTTGACGACAGATATATTGAAACAGCGAGGAAACTATTATAAAATAGAATATGATCACCATATCATAGGATGGATCAAAGATGAAGATACTTGCAAAGATTAGATTTTATATAGGGGCTTTTATGATCTCCAGCATTGTAGCACTGATCATGATCCCCCTGCTCTTCATCGCTCCCCGATACCACTGTCAGATACTGCATTATTTCAATGCCCTTATCCTCTTCCTGCTGGGCGGAAAAATCGAGGAAGAAAACAGGCTTGATCCCCATGCACAGATGCTATTGATCAACCATCAAGGCATCATCGATATCATTGCTATGGAGGCTAGGCACTGCACAGGACTCAGGTGGGTGGCTAAAAAAGAGCTCTTTGGTATACCTTGGTTTGGCAACATACTTAAGCGCAGCGACATGATCTCCGTAGACAGACAGAACAAAGCTGGACTACTCAAGCTCCTTAAAGAGGCTGAAGAGACCGTTGAGAAAAAAAACCGAGTGGTCGCTATCTTCCCAGAAGGTACCCGTGCCGACGGACAGAATCTCCTCTCTTTCAAGGCAGGTGCCGGACTCATCGCAAAAAAGCTCAAGCTCAGGATACAGCCAGTCGTGATCACGGGCAGCAAATATCTCCTCAACGAGCATAACAGAACAGCCCACAACTCGACGGTAAAAATCATTTTCCTGGACGCGCTTGATGTGGACGACAGTGATATGCACTGGTATCAAAAAGTTGCAGAAAAAATGCAAAACAAGATTGATGATGAGTACCAAAGATACGGCAGAGAACGATAACCTCTTTTCTGCCCCAATCCCCTGAAACAACGCATAGACATAGCATAGCGTCTATTGTGCCTTATAAATTACACCAAATTAAGACTATTTATACTTAATCTTTAATAATAGTTAAAAAGATTCTTTTTTTATGCTATACTATTCATTATACACATCAAAAGGAGTCTGTGATGACACATTTAATACTGCCTATCGGCTTGGGAGTTCTGGTAAGTTTAGTGGTATTCCTCTATTTTGAGAGCAAAGCGATCGCTGCCAAACGAGCCAGTCAAAGAGCTGTTCCGGAAGAGGGCAATATCCCGCTTCCAGAAAATCTAAAACGCTATGATACCGATAGAAATGTACTTTTTTACACACTGGCAATGTTTGTTTTTACCCTCTTTTTCAGCTACTTCATGTTTTTTTCCAAAGGGCTGACTCTGGTTGATGTTTTTCTCTATACTTTCTTGACCACCTTTATCGGTTCGGTCATTATCTTGGCACTTAAACTCCAGAGAAGCATACTGGTCAAGGTATTTGCAGCCTTTCTCTACGGTGCCCCTCTGATCGGTGCCTCCATATTTGGATTTTTGTTCTCCTACCTGATCTACACTGGCCTCAAATAGCCGCGCTCACTCCCGAGGGCTACGCTATCACTCTCTCGCCTGCACCTAACTACAGACTTTATCCTGTTTTAGGATGACGGTCTACTGGTATATTTTAGTCAAGAACATACCAAGAGGATAGCATAACCGACTCCATAATGAAAACCTGCTATAATATTCAAAACTCCAAACCAGACCGTGTGTCTGACACAAAAGGAACCTTATGCAAGCCCTCAGAAACCTCCCCAAGATTGACAAATTTATTACCCATGATGCCTTCAGGGATCTCAGTCCTGCACTGGTGACACAGATCGCGCAGGAGCAGATAGAGACACTCCGACGAAAGATTCTCGCCAAAGAGCTGGAGACATTTACGGAGGAGGCGCTGGTCGAAAGTGTGTTTGACGCCTATCATACCCTCCTCTCTCCCTCTCTCAAGCCGCTCATCAACGCCACCGGTGTCATCCTGCACACCAATATGGGGCGCAGCCTCATCGATCCCCGTATCCTGGACAATGCCGCCAAAGTTATCTGTAGCTACTCAAACCTCGAATACGACCAGGAGGCAGGCTGCAGAGGCGAACGCTATGCACATGTCAGCACACATCTGACCGCCCTGCTCGGTGTCGAGGATGTGTTGGTGGTCAACAACAACGCCTCGGCGGTCTTTCTGGTGCTCAATACCTTTGCCAAAGGGCGTGAGGCGGTGGTGAGTCGCGGTGAACTGGTGGAGATCGGCGGCAGCTTCCGTATCCCAGAGGTGATGAGCCAGAGTGGTGCCCTTCTGCATGAGGTAGGTGCCACCAACAAGACCAAAGCCTCCGACTATGCCCATGCCATCAACAGCAACACCGCGATGCTCATGAAGGTACACCGCTCCAACTTCACCATCGAGGGCTTCAGTGAAGAGACCCCTTACCGAGAGATCAAGGCACTGGCAGCACGTCACGGACTGATCGACTACTATGACCTGGGAAGTGGGTACATCCCAGAACTCCCCTACAATCTCAGCACTGTAGAGCTACCTATCGCCAAGGTACTCGAAGATGACCCTGCACTTATCAGCTTCAGCGGAGATAAGCTCTTTGGCTCCGTGCAGGCAGGGATCATCGCCGGCAAAAAAGAGCTTATTGACCAACTCAAGCAGAACCAGCTCCTGCGAATGCTCCGCGTGGACAAGATAACGCTCAGTATCCTCGAAGAGAGTATCAAGGCCTATCTTGAGCAACGCTATGAATTGATCCCTACGCTGAGACTGCTTTTTACCGACATCTCGGTGCTCAGAGAACGCGCAGAGACGATGCGTCAGGCCATCGGATCGGCACAGTGCGACGTGATCGAGACAATGACCTTCATGGGTGGCGGTACGCTGCCCAACCGTGAATTCCCCACCATCGCCCTGCATCTGCATGGCAAAGCCACACGACTCGAGCGCACATTCAGGAAACATGATATCATCGGACGGATCGAGAAGGATGCCTTTTTGATAGACCTGCGCGCACTGGAGCCGCAGCATGATGCACGCATTATCGAAACAAGCAGGGAGGTCTGCATATGAGACAGCTCATCATCGGCACTGCCGGTCATGTAGACCACGGTAAAACAGCCCTCATCAAGGCACTGACGGGATTTGAGGGGGATAGTACAGAGGAGGAGCGACGGCGCGGGATCACGATCGATCTAAGCTTCAGTCATATACAGAATGGAGAGACCAATATCGCCTTTATCGATGTACCAGGACATGAAAAACTGATCAAAAATATGATCGCCGGTGCCTTTGGCTTCGATGCCAGTCTGGTCGCATTGGATGTCAATGAGGGCGTCATGCCTCAGACCGCAGAGCACATACAGATCCTCTCGCTCGTGGGTGTCCGCAACCTGATCATCGCCCTGACCAAAAGTGATCTGGCAGACAGCAGTACGATTGAGGCCAGAAAACAGGAGCTGGCCGAGTATATCGGAGGCTTTGAGACCCTCAGTCTCGTCGATATTCTCCCTGTCAGCATCCATGAGCCTGACAGCATCGAGAGGCTGAGAGAGGCACTCTATGCCCTGCCAGAGATCCCACGCAGAGAAAACGGACTCTTTCGTTACTATATCGACCGGAGTTTCTCTATCTCCGGAGCCGGCACCGTCGTCACCGGCACCGTATTGGACGGAGAGATCAGGGTAGGTGACAGGATCACTGTAGCAGAATATGCCAAAGAGGTGCAGATACGCAATATTCAGGTACATGAGCAGGATGTCCAGGTCGCAACTGCCTCCCAGCGCGCGGCCCTCAATCTCCAGAGTGCCAAGCTGACCCTCAAAAAAGGTCTGCTGCTTACACGCAAAGGGTTTCTGAGAGGGTTTGGCACCATCGACATCTGGCTGGAGTCCGTTGCCGGTCATCATATCCGACACGATACCACCGTGCAGTTTTTTATCGGCACCAAACAGCTGGAGGCAAAAGTGCTGCTCTATGGCGGAGAGGAGAGTATCCAAAAGGGTTTTGCCAAACTGCGCTTCAGAGAAAAGACCTACCTGGTCTATGATGAACCCTTTGTCCTGAGTCTCTCCGGCAGAGTGATCGCAGGAGGCAGAGTGATCAATCCCATCGATGAACCCATGAAAAAACGGCTCAAACTCCCGCTACTTGAACAGCTCAAAGCCAGAGACTTCAAGGCGGCATTCAGGTCGCTGGTCGCGACGCACAAGCGCGGCTTTGGACTCATCTCCTCCAACCAGCGCTTCGGACTCAATCATGACGAGGCACTGCAGATCGCCAGAGAGTTAGAGGATGTCTTTGTCGATGAGGCAGGGCTGGTGGTCTACCCCACCCATATCATGCATGAACTGCGCCAAAGCCTGGCCGATATCTATACCAAAAATCAGTATGCCCTCCTCTCTGCCAGGTCCATCTCCGCCAAAACAAAGTGGGCAAGCGAGTCTCTGGTAGAACACATATTAAAAGATATGGCGACAGAAGGTCTACTGAAATTTGAGAACGGTATCTATAAAAATGCACACATTAATATCAATGATATTCACACATTAATATTAAACAATATATACGCTAAACTGGATGCTGGCGGCATCGTACCTGAGGCGCCCTACAACATCTACGATGCCATGGATCTCGACAGAAAAATGGGAGACAATGCCCTCAAGAAGCTCACCAAGTCACGTAAGGCCGTCCGTCTGGCACACAACCTCTTCGTCACCTATGAAAATCTCCAGGCACTCACTGCACAGCTCAAGCAGATCATCCGCAACGAGGGCTACATAGAGATCAGTAATTTCAAACAGCACTTCCCTGATCTCAGCCGAAAATACCTAATCGCCTATCTAGAGTACCTCGACAAGCAAAGTGGCATCAAAAAAGAGGGCAACAGGAGAATGCTCTAATGGATACTGGTATCCTCGTAGACGACGCCCTGCTCCTGGTCGAACAGAACTTCTACTTCTTGCATGCCGGGGAGTTCTTCGATGCGGTCTCCAGGCAGACAGATCTGAGCCAACACTACGACCCGTGCATCTACAAAAAGTTTGAGGATGGCAGTGGCTACCTTTTCAACCCCGCCATTATCCAGGAGGTCATGGCAGATGCGCGCCAGATCGGCACGGAGCACCCTACGCTCTTTGAGTACTTCGTAGCATTCAATGCTATTCGTGGCATCTGCATGGCGATGGTAGAAGCCGTCAAGCTCGAAAGCCCTTTCCGCGACTATATGCAGCGCAAATTAGCCAGTCGCTTCGAGGATTTCATCGATATCATCTCTTTTGTGCGCAATGTCCTCTCCCACAACATTCACGCCGAGATCAGGCTGGACGAAAAAGACTTCAAAGGCACCCGAGAACGGATCCTCCGCATGAGAAGAGACCCTGGCATCCACTTCCGGCTCGATTATGCCACGACACTTCCCGAGATGGGAACCCCTGTAGAGGGCTATCGTTTTGTCTGCCAGGTGAATTTCGCTTCACTGGAGGCAGGTATGCCCTTTTTGGAAGTCATCCCTCAATCAACGCTCATGAAGCTAGGGGAACTCTGTTTCAATTTCGTGGTCGGATATCGGTTGCTCCGATGACGCTCCTCAGTATCGGTGGTCTGGTACTCGCCATGTTTCTACTGGCGATCATACCGGGACCCGGGGTATGGGCTACGGTCTCCAAGGCACTCACCTCCGGATTTCGTCAGACCCTCCCTGTCATTACCGGTATCGTTGTCGGAGACCTACTCTTCCTGCTCTTTGCTATCTACGGACTTTCGATGATCGCCACGACTTTCAGTGCACTATTTGTGCTGAGCAAGTATCTGGGCGGTTTCTACCTGATCTGGCTGGGCATCAGCCTCTGGCGCGATCCGGCATCCCAAGGCAGCCAAACCACCCCCATCCCTCCCGCTGCAACACAGGGTTTTCTGGGTGGACTCTCCATCACACTGGGTAACCCCAAGGTCATCCTCTTTTATCTAGGGTTTCTGCCGACCTTTGTCGATCTCGAAATGCTTTCGACACTGGATATCGTGATAGTGATGCTCGTGGTTTCTGTCGTGCTGGGATCTGTTATGCTCCTCTATGCTTATACCGCCTCAAAATCCAGCCTGCTCTTCCGAAGCAAAAGTGCACAGAGCTATATGCGCAAAACAGCAGGCAGTGTCATGATCGCCACGGGCACAGTACTGCTCTTTAGGGGATAGTCGCCCCATACCTTAGATCTGGCTCCACAATAACACTTTTAGAAGAGCGGTATCAAAGTCCCTGTTCTGTATAATCCTAGGAGTCGAATATGGATGGGGGTAGCAAATCAAAATACGAGTCTATTACGATTATAACATAGGCTTATATTTTTAGGTAAAACCCGCTAAAATAGGCATGTCTGCACAACACAAATCTAACTTTTAGCGTATTTTATCGATTTTTGAGGCACAGTATGGGCACACCCGATCGATATTATTTTCTTAGACATCAACATGGATGCTTCTTGAAATTTCCATCTACACTAACTCTATATTTTTCAAGACTAAAGAGCATTTATTTCATATTCCGATAGTGTAAAATAAAGTTCGCAATTTTCATTTATGATACTCTTTCAAAGAAAGAAAATGGAGAGTAAAATGAAAATAAGCGAACGAGAGTTGTTTCAACATGTGATG
>CAMZLC010000174.1 GCA_947311605.1 uncultured Sulfurovum sp. | reverse complement strand
CCTTGAGAACATGGAAATCCCCATACCACTTGTTGAGGTCATTGAGTTCTATCAGGTATTCTGAAAATTCTTTTTTTTGCATATTAGTTCCTGTTGTTGGTATCTAGTTTGTTTTCAAGGCTTTTGGAGTAGCGAGACATGCCGAAGTTGAGGATCCAATAGATGATCGCTACGAAAACGAAACCCTCTGTGCTCATGCCGAGCCAGTCTCTGTCTGTCGAAGCCAGCGTCACGGTAGAGAGCAGATCATAGAGTCCGATGATCATAACCAGTGAGGTATCCATCAGCAGTGCGATAAAAGAGCCTACAAGATTGGGTATCGCTACCTTGATCGCCTGGGGAAGGATGACCAGTCGCATCTGTTTCCAGTAGGTGAGCCCCAGGGCACTGCCGGCCTCATACTGACCCTTGGCAATGGCCTGGAGACCCCCTCTGATATTTTCTGCTACATAGGCTGCCTGAAAGAGCGTGATGCCGATCAATGCACGCACAAGTTTGTCGAAGTCTACCCCCTCAGGAAAAAAGAGCGGAAGGACAACCGAGGCCATAAAGAGCAGGGTGATGAGTGGTACACCACGGATCAGCTCGATATAAAAGACACTCATGGTTTTGATGATGGGAAGCTTGGACTGCCTACCCAGTGCCAAAAGCAGCCCTATCGGGAAGGAAGCTACGATACCAACAAAGGAGATAACCAGCGTCAGCAACAAGCCTCCCCACTGACTTGTCTCTACATGAGAGAGACCAAAGATTCCGCCATCAAGCAGAATAAAAGAGACAACCGGAAGCAACAATATAAGGGCGACCTTGAGCTTCCTGGGTGTACGTTCTAGGGCAATGAGTACAATGGAGAGCGCACCCAATCCCATGGTTAGATTGGCTCTCCAGAGTTCTGATGCAGGATAGAATCCATAGATGAAGAGCTTAAGCTTTTCACGGATAAAGACCCAGCAGGCACCGCCCCCTCCACAGTCAGCCTTGCTATTGCCAGCAAAATTGGCATCGAGGATGAACCAGTTGAGCATAGGCGGCACAATCATATAGAGTAGCCATAAAGATAAAACAGTAAAGAAAATATTGAGCGGGCTTGAGAGCAGATGGTGTCTGACCCAGGCGATAGCACCTCTTTCTGAGAGAGGCGGTTGTTTGGTGGGTTTGAGTTCGTAGACAGCCATTATCTCTCCTTGATTTGCATTTTTTTGTTGAACCAGTTAAGGATCAGCGAGACCAGAAGACTGATCAGTAGATAGGTCAACATCGTAATCGCGATGATCTCCAGAGCTTGGCCGGTCACATTGAGGCTGGTACCGGCAAAGACGGTAACCAGCTCTGGAAAACCGATGGCTGCGGCCAACGATGAGTTCTTGATCAGATTGAGATACTGGTTGATGATGGGTGGGATAGAGATTCTGATCGCCTGAGGCAAAACGACAAGTTTCAACGATTGCATGGGGGCAAGCCCCAAGGCAGAGGCTGCTTCTTTTTGCCCTTTGTTCACCGCTTCAATGCCGCTTCGGATCGCTTCAGCCACATAAGCGGCAGTATAAGTAGAGAGCGCAAACAGCAGTGCAAGAAATTCCGGTGTAAAGGTCTTGCCTCCGCGGAAGTTGAACCCCTTGAGTGCTGGATAATCAAAATGTACAGGTTTGCCTGCAATAAAATATGCCAGTAATGGCAGCAGTACAAGCAGCGCCAAACTCACTGAAAGAACGGGGAATTCTTTTCCTTCATCCTCTAGTTTCTTTTTGGCATAGCGACTGACAGCCCATCCGCCAAATACTGCTAACAGCACACCAACACCTATTACCCATCCTCCATTTTCGAAGATAGGCTTGGGCAGAAAGAGTCCTCTTTGGTTAATAAATATACTGTCAAAGAAACTGTAGCTGTGCCGCACGGAAGGCATGGCTGCCAATACCACATTGTACCAAAAGAGAATTTGCAACAAGATGGGTATGTTTCTGAAGATCTCTATGTAGCCGGCGGCCAAATGACTGATGATCCAGTTTTTTGAGAGCCTTGCCACACCAATGATCAGTCCCAGAATGGTGGTCAGCAAAATACCATAGATAGAGACTATCAAAGTGTTAGCAAGCCCTACCTTGAACACATCCCAGTTGGTACTGCCATGCCCGAAGGTGATAGGCGTCTCCGTGATATCAAAGCCTGCGGCAGTGTTGAGAAAGCCAAAACCAGATTTGATGCCTCTCGCTTCAATATTGTGCATGGTGTTTTGTCCGATATAGAGAAGGAACAGCACAAACAACACGACAGTGACCAGCTGGTATAGGATACCCCTGACCTTTTCGTTTCTTAAAAGTGACAACACATGGCAACCTTTGTATGAATTGATATAAAGTGAACTATTCGGAAATCGCTTACTTTATATAAAAAGCGGTTGTTATCACGGGAAACCCGTGATAACGGAGGCGGTTGCCTATCTAAATGGTGGAGAGTAGAGGATGCCACCCTTGTTCCAGAGTGCATTGACACCTCTAGATATCTTGAGTGGTGTATTGACACCTACATTGCGCTCAAACATTTCGGCATAGTTTCCTACTTGTTTGATAGCATTTTTGTACGCATCTTTACTGAGGCCTACATTGGCACCCATGCTACCTTCGATACCAAGCAGTCTTTTGACTTCAGGGTCATTGGTATTTTTGGCTGCGTCATCCACATTCTTGCTGGTGATACCTTTCTCTTCTGCTGTGATTACAGAATTGAGGATCCATTTTACCGCATTGAACCACTGGTCGTCACCTTGTCTTACGACTGGTCCGAGAGGCTCTTTGGAGATGATCTCGGGAAGAATCACATACTTGCTCGGATCGGCTACTTTGGTTCTGGCTGCATAGAGTCCTGACTGGTCGGTAGTGAGGATGTCGCATCTGCCTGAGAAGAATGCCTTGTCCACCTGATCGTTGGTATCAAAAGTAATCGCCTTGAACTTCATACCGTTGGCACGGAAGTAATCAGCAAGGTTCATCTCTGTAGTCGTACCTGCCTGGATACAGAGTGTGGCACCATCCAGCTCTTTGGCGCTTTTGACACCCAGTGATGCGGGCACCATAAAGCCTTGACCATCATAGTAGCTGACACCGGCAAAGTTCAAGCCAAGTGTGGTATCTCTGGTGTTGGTCCAGGTAGTGTTTCTGGAAAGCACATCGATCTCACCACTTTGCAGGGCAGTAAATCGCTCCTTGGCATTGAGTGGCACATATTTGACCTTGGTTGCATCACCAAGCACTGCTGCTGCGACAGCGCGGCAGAAGTCTACATCCAGACCTCTCCAGTTGCCTTTGGAATCTGCTTCCGAGAAGCCTGCCAAACCTGTGTTGACACCACATTTGAGTACGCCGGCCTTTTTGACATCATCTACAGTCCCTGCCATAGTCAGTGTAGCTACCAATGCAGCTGCTGCTGAAAGTTTGAATAATCTTTTCATTCATTTTCTCCTTTTGATTTGAATTACACTATTGAGTCTATACAAATTACCATTAAGAATCACTTAAGATTATCTATTAATGTTACTATTTTGCAACTTTGTGTAATAAGTCCACTTCCCAGAAAAAATCGATCCAGTCATGTGCTTTTTTGAGTGTGTAGTCTGCTTCGATGACGGCCGTAGGTTTGTAAAAGATAGTTGCCAGTTTGAATACGCAGTGCGGGTACTGTTCTTTGAGCATGCGCAGTACCTCGCGCAGTGTTTCTCCGCTGTCGATAATATCATCTACGATCAGTACGCGTTTTGCTGTGCTGAGATCGGGGATATTGAAGACCTCGAGCGTATCCAGTTTTTGTGTTTTGTCGTAGTGGATCGAATTCACTGCAAACAGTCGCCGCGTATCCATGCCTTGTGCCATAAAGTGCCCCAGAGTTAGCCCGCCTCTGGCTACAGCCAGTAGGGTGTCGGGGTCAAAATCTTTGATCTTGTACACCAGAGCCGATGCATCATCGACAAATTCCTCGTAGCCATAATAATATTTTTCCATACCCTTCTCCTAGCCGTGTACGATAAAGACAAGCAGAGAGATTGCTGCGATGGAGAGGACACCGAGGTTGAGATCCCTAAACTCGCCTTTTGCCAGCTTGATCACCGTATAGGTGACAAAAGCGGCAGCCAGTCCATTGGTGATGGAGAAGGTCAGTGGCATGACAAGAATGGCCAGAAAGGCACCAGCTGCTGTGGCGGTATCCATCTCTTTGAAATTCATACGACCCAGCTCGGTGAACATCAATACGCCTACGGCAACCAGCACAGGCAGGATAGCGGGTTCTGGAATCGCTTTGAAGATCGGAAGCATAAAGAGTGTCAGTACAAAGAACATTGCAGTAAAGACTGCTGTCAGCCCAGTACGGCCTCCTGCCTCAACACCCGAGGCGGATTCGATAAAGGAGGTCGTAGTGGAAACTCCCAAAAGTGATCCACCTACTGTAGCGATCGCATCGGCCTCTAGTGTTTTTTCTAATGCTTTGTCCTCACTGGTGCCATCCTGAAAAAGATCCGCTCTGGCGCCCACGGCAGTCAGTGTGCCCAGGGTATCAAACATATCCGTGATCAGAAAGGTGATGATGACAGGCAGGAGAGAAAGCGTCAGCGCTGAACCAATATCTAGCTGCATAGCGATAGGAGCAATAGAAGCCGGCATACTCAAAAACTCTGTAGGTATTTTGAGGTCTGGCACGAAGATCCATCCCACGATAGAGGTGACTGCAACAGCGAGAATAAAAGAACCCCGTATTTTATAAGCATAGAGCACCAGCGTCATGAGCAGCCCAAAAGCACCCAACATGACATGGGGGTCAGAGAAGTGGCCTAGCGTGACAAAAGTGGCCTTGTTGGCAACGATCATATGCATCTCTTTGAAGCCAATAAAAGCGATGAAGGCACCAATGCCCGCAGAGATAGCACGGCGTAGATCCATCGGGATGGAGGTCATGATCCAGACTCTGAATTTGGTAAAAGAGAGAATGGCAAAAATAATACCGGAGATAAAGACGATACCCAGGGCAGTCTGCCAAGGGATCTTCATGCCCAATACCAGTCCATAGGCAAAGTAGGCGTTGAGTCCCATGCCGACGCTCATGGCGATAGGGGTGTTTCCCCAAAGACCGCTAAAGAGGGTGGCCAGTATGGTGATCAGTGCTGTAGCTGTCACCACTGCCCCCATGGGAAGCCCCGCATCCGCGAGGATAAAACCGTTGACGGGGACAATGTACATCATGGTCAGAAAGGTGGTAAATCCTGCCATAAGCTCTGTTTTGACGTTGGTGCCGTGTTTCTTGAGTTTGAAACGAGAAAGCATAGTGAAAGCCTTTGAAGTGTGAGGTGCTGGAAGATCCATCTAATTGGATGGTAAAACCAGTGTTAGAAAGTATAGCATGCTATTGGTTAGCTTCGAGTAAAAAAATAAAATTGAAACTATTTTGCTTTCCAGATAGAGGTCAAAAGAGGCAGCTCTTTTTCAAAAAGTTTCATTTCAAAGAGATCACCTTTTTGAAAAGTCCCTACACCTTTTGGGGTGCCGGTCATGATAATATCATAGTCTTCAAGCGTCATAAATCGCTGTATCTCTCTTACAATCTCGTGGGGTTTATACATCATGAGGCTGTAGTCGGCATACTGCACAAGCGTGTGGTTATGATAGAGCTCAAAGCGTAGGTCTTGCCATGTGCCATCAAAGGCAATAAATGTACTCATGACTGCCGATGCGTCAAAAGCCTTGGCTCTCTCCCAGGGGAGCCCTTTCTGTTTCAGACTGTTTTGCAGCTGCGCGTGGGTGAGATCGAGTCCAAGTCCAATACCTGCGATCTTTTTATTTTCAACAAGAAGGCACAATTCCCCCTCAAATCTGGTAGTGGGACCCAAGTAGTGCAGTGTTTGGCTGATAGCACTGTTTGGTTTGTTGAAAATCACCATCTGTTCAGGTACTTCATTTCCGAGTTCTTCGATATGGGCTACGTAATTTCTGCCGATACATACTACTTTGGAGGGGGTGATACTTTTTTGGTTGAAAACAATATGCTGCACGGAGATTCCTTTTGACTTTGATTTCGTATTGTACCTTATTGCTGAAAAAAAGCATATCATCAGAGTTAATGGTATACTATTCTTCAAAAAGGAGATACGATGCCACTACTCGATAGTTTCACTGTAGACCATACCAAGATGACTGCACCTGCGGTTAGGACTGCCAAAAAGATGCAGAGCCCTTCGGGCGATACCATTACCGTCTTCGACCTGCGCTTCTGCCGACCCAACAAAGAGATCTTGGGTGAAAGAGCGATCCATACACTGGAGCATCTCTTTGCTGGTTTTATGCGGGTACATCTCAATAGCAAAAAGGTGGAGATCATCGACATCTCCCCTATGGGGTGCCGCACAGGGTTCTATATGTCTCTACTGGGTGCACCACAGAAAAAGACCGTCGCAAAAGCCTGGAAAAAATCCATGCAAGATGTGCTGCGGGTTGCTTCCAAAAAAGAGATCCCGGAGCTCAACAAATACCAATGTGGTACCTGTAAAATGCACTCGCTCAAAGAGACAAAGGCCGTGGCAAAACGCGTACTCAAAAAAGGGATTACTACGATGAGCAATAAGGCACTCACGCTCAGCAAAAAAAAGCTTGCAGGCGGCAATGTATGCTGATCGTCATCCCCGTGGACAGAGAAGGTGTTGTAGGAGCCAAAGTCATGCCACTTCTTTCTGTTGGCACATGGGCACTGGTAGATTTTGATGAAGGCAAAATCCAGTCTCTCACATTTCATAAAGAGAGACCCGTCAGCGGAGAAGCATGGATAGACTTTATCGTTCTTGCCAACAAGTTTGAAAATTATATGCCTTTCATGGAAGAGGGCATGATGGTACTCTGCGTCAGAGAAGAGGAGACGCTCGAAGAAATCGTGGAAGCGTTCAAATTCAAAGAGTTGGATGAGGTGGGATTTTAGCCTCTGGCCTTGAAACCCTCTTTGCTTTTGCACAAATGTATCATAAAGCAGTCCTCGCATTCTGGCTTGAGGGCTTTGCATTTGTAACGGCCAAATAGTACCATTGCTTGGTGCAGTAAATGCAAGTCAGTTTTGAATTTTTTGCTGAGCTCTTCTTCGCACTTGGTCGCAGTTGTTGCGTGGCTGAGCCCTAGCCTGTGTGCCACCCTGAACACATGAGTATCTACAGCCATGAGGTTGGCACCGGTATATTCAATCATTACAACATTGGCCGTTTTTTGTCCCACCCCTGCGAGGGTGACAAGTGCCTTCTGCTCCAGAGGGATCTCTCCTTGATAATTCTCTATGACTGACCGTGCCATTTTGATAAGATTTTTGGCTTTGTTGTTAAAAAAAGAACAGCTGTTGATATAGGATTTGACCTCATCGATGTCTGCCTGTGCCAGGGAGACGGGGTCAGGATAGGCTGCAAACAGTGCAGGAGTGATGAGGTTGACACGCTTGTCTGTACACTGTGCCGAGAGCATCACGGAGATGAGCAGTTCATAGAGGTTACGGTAGCTGAGTTCCGTCACAGAGTCTGGATAGTGTTTTAAAAACAGCTGTTTGATCTCTTCTGCCTCTTTGTGGGTTGCCTTTTTTGTCTTTGCCATTGTATCCCTCTGTCATATTAATCATGTATTTAACTTGAGGGGATATACTATCAGCACAACAATTAAAACCAAGGAAAAAATGATATGAAAAACATAAAAAACGCACTACTGGTAATGGCATTGGGTACAAGTATCACAATGGCTGGAGATATTTTGGCGACAGTGAACGGCAAAAAAATAACAACTGAGGATGCAGAGAGATTTGTGCGAGCATCCAATCCTAAACAATCTTTTGCCACGATTCAGGAGGGTGACAAAAAGATCGTGACGGACAGATTGATTGAGAGAGTCCTTTTTATAGAGGCAGCGAAAAAAGCAGGGGTAGAGAAAGATCCTGAATTCCAAAAAGCCCTCAATATTGCCAAAGATGAACTCATGATCAACCAGTGGATGAAAAAGCAGTATGATGCGACAGTGGTCAGCGACGGAGAAGCCAAAGAGTTTTATGAAAAAAATATGGCACAGTTCAAAAAACCTGCACAGGTGCATGCCAGACATATACTGGTCAAAGAGGAGGCAGAGGCCAAAAAGATTATTGATACGCTCAAGGGGCTCAAAGGTGATGCGCTCAAAGAGAAATTCATCGAACTCGCCAAAAGCAAGTCTACAGGACCTAGCGGCCCAAAGGGTGGAGATCTGGGATATTTTGCTGCCAAGCAGATGGTGCCGGAATTTGACAAAGCGGTATTTGCACTGGATACAGGTAAGATCACGGAGACACCGGTAAAGACACAGTTTGGCTACCATGTGATCTATCTAGAGGATCAAAAAGCGGCATCGACTGTTCCCTACGAGAAGGTAAAAGGGCAAATCATGCAAAACCTGAAAGGCACACAATTTAGAACCATGCTTGAAAAAAGTGCTAAAGAACTTAAAAGCAAAGCAAAGATTGTGACAGAATCGGCAAAAAAGTAATTGCCCATTATAGGTTTTTCGGTTATAATTTGGCAATTTATATGATGAAGGAAGTTGGATGAAAAGATTTTTGGTTTTATGTGTGTTGGTAATGGTGACGGGCGTTTCCGCCAAAACAATTGGTGCAGTCAATGGATACCCTATTGACGAAAAAGAGGCAAATGCTTTTTTGAAAATAGCGACGAAGGGAAAAGTAACCTACAAAAGACTGAGAAAAAAAGATAAAAAAGCGCTAATAGAGAGACTGGCAGTGGACAAGTTGGTACTCAAAACAGCAATGAAAGAGATCAGCAAAAAAGAGCAGGAGAGTATCATTGCCGGTTTTTGGCTGAGAAAGAAAGCTTCCAAATATAAGATCAGCAACAAAGAGGTCAAGCAGGCCTATAGCGAGAATAAAAAATTCTTCAAAGACAAGAAGGGGAAAATCATTCCTTTCTCCAAAGTCAAGGAGATGATCAGGAATTCTATCGCACAGAAAAAAGCCGTAGCCAAGATGATGAAAAAAGCCAAGATCACGATGGGTGGCAAAGTGATCTCCGGCCCCAAAACAAAAAGCAGCAGCAAAAAAGTAAGCGGAAAGTATTCTCTCTATACGGTCAAAAGTGGCAATACGCTTTCGGGAATCGCTAGTAAATACAAGATCAGTACCAAAGAGCTCCGTAAGATGAACGGTATGGATGCAAAAGCGATCATCAAAATAGGACAGAAACTTAAAGTACCAGCCAAATAAAGGGATCAAGATGTTCAGTAGAGTATCAGAGTTTATGGAGCCCGGTGTTGTCTCTGGAGAAAAACTCCAACAACTATTTTCACACGCCAAGGAGAAAGGCTATGCCATCCCTGCGGTCAATGTGGTGGGCACAGACTCGGTCAATGCCGTGATGGAGGCGGCAAAAAAGTCCTCCTCTCCGGTCATCGTACAGTTTAGTAATGGCGGAGCGGCGTTTTATGCGGGAAAAGGGATCGATGCTGAAAAAGGTGCTGTATTTGGCGCTATCAGCGGTGCTCAGCATGTGCATAGGCTGGCAGAATCCTATGGGATACCTGTGGTGCTGCACACCGATCATGCAGCCAAAAAACTCCTCCCCTGGATAGATGCGCTGCTGGATGCCGGCGAAGCGCACTTCGCTACCCATGGACAACCTCTCTACTCCTCCCATATGATCGATCTTTCAGAAGAGCCGCTCGAAGAGAATATCGCCACATGCAAAACCTATCTGGAGCGCATGAGTAAGATAGGCATGACACTGGAGATAGAGCTAGGTGTGACCGGTGGTGAAGAGGACGGCGTGGACAATACCCATGTAGACAATGCACTGCTCTATACGCAACCAGAGGAGGTCTCCTATGCCTACGAGGAGCTCAGCAAGATCTCCGACCGGTTCACGATCGCCGCCTCTTTTGGCAATGTGCATGGGGTCTACAAGCCCGGCAATGTCACGCTGACCCCCAAGATACTTGACAATTCCCAAAAGTATATAGAGGAGAAGTTTGCTACAGGGAAAAAACCTGTCAATTTTGTCTTTCACGGAGGATCAGGATCGGAACTTTCGGATATCCGTGAGGCGATCGGCTATGGCGTGATCAAGATGAATATCGATACCGATACCCAGTGGGCCTACTGGAACGGTGTGCGACGCTACGCAGACAAATATCGTGGGTATCTACAGGGGCAGATAGGCAACCCTGAAGGCGAAGACAAGCCCAATAAAAAATTCTACGATCCGCGTAAATGGCTCAGGGCCGGCGAGGAGTCGATGATCGCCAGGCTTGAGCAGGCCTTTGATGACCTGAATTGTATCGGAAGATACTAGAAGTCATCCAGATCGATACTGGATTTTGCATAGTTTGAGACATTGCTCTCAAAGAAATTACTCTTGACATCATTCATATTGAGATGCTTGGTTACAAGCTTCTGCAGATAGGTATCGGATGTCTCGGGGAAGATAGCATCCAGGCCGATCTTTTTAAGTCTCTCATTGGCATAGTTGTGTACGGTTTGCTGCATGAGCTCTTTAGTTACGCCCATGATCGGAAAGGTGTCGAGTAGATAATTGCCATACTCCAGTTCGATATCGACTGCCTCTTCGATCATCTTGTACATGATATCTATGGTGCTGCTGTCTATACTGTTTTCCTTGCGTATGGTGCGGAAGATATTAACAAAGAGAGGCAGGTGGGTATTGAGCTCATCTCTGGCAATAAATTTGATCATATCTCTGGCACCAGGCACTTTGTCTCCAAGTACATAGATATAGCTGAATCCCAACAGGAAATAGATGCCTTCCAGGTTGACACTTGCCATGGCGCTGGCGATCATTTTGTCTACGGAGCCGCCATCGATATGTCTAGCAAACTGCTCTGCGATACGCATATTTTTATTGTTGAGTGCGGCATCATGCTTATAGAGGTT
>CAMZLC010000173.1 GCA_947311605.1 uncultured Sulfurovum sp. | reverse complement strand
CTGCCAAAATGGAAATCGTCAGAGATGCCGTAGGGATACTTTAAATCCAAATTATGTATTAGAATCGCCTCATATTCTGCAAAGGCTTAGTGCATGGGTGTTTACAAAGTATCGAAGTTTCACCCGTAGGTGAATCGATGATGCTTTGTGAATGTCCATGTGCTAATGCTTTGTAGAAGATGGGTGATCTCTAGTGCATAATTTGGGTTAAGGTTCATCCCACCTAAAGGGCACCTCTAATAATAGGTAATTGCTCACGAAAGAGGTTAAGCACCCTCATTCATAATAGAGAGGAACTCTTCATTGCTTTTGGTCTTGGCCATCTTGGTAAAGAGGAATTTAAGTCCTTCTACCTCTTCCATGTTTTGCATAGCATTTCTGAGTGCCCAGACCTTCTGTAGGGTTTCAGGAGAGACCAGAAGCTCTTCTTTTCGTGTACCAGACTTGGTGACATCGACGGCTGGATAGATCCTGCGGTCTGCTACATGACGGTTGAGTACGATCTCAGAGTTTCCTGTACCCTTGAACTCCTCAAATATCACCTCATCCATACGGCTTCCCGTCTCGATCAAAGCAGTAGAGACAATGGTAAGCGATCCACCATGCTCGATATTACGTGCGGCACCGAAAAATCGCTTGGGCTTGTGCAGGGCATTGGCATCCACACCACCGGAGAGCACTTTTCCAGAGCTGGGGGTGACGGTGTTGTAGGCACGTGCCAGTCTGGTGATAGAGTCCAACAAAATAATGACATCCTTGCCAAGCTCTACGCGTCTCTTCGCTTTTTCGATCACCATCTCTGCCGTACGCACATGGTTTTGTGCAGGCAGATCAAAGGTAGAGGCATAGACCTCACCCTTGACCGATCGCTGCATATCGGTGACCTCCTCGGGGCGCTCGTCCACGAGTAGCACCATCAGGCTCGCATCAGGATTGTTGGCAGTGATGCCGTGAGCGATCTCTTTGAGGAGCTCTGTTTTACCTGTTCTGGGAGGTGCCACAACCAAGGCTCTCTGCCCTTTTCCAATAGGCGCAAAGAAGTCGATGACACGACCAGTCATTCTCATCGGGTTATACTCGAGAATGAGCTGCTCCTGAGGATACAGTGGTGTAAGGTTATCAAAAAGCGGTCGCTTTTTGGATTCCTCGGGTGGCAGGTAGTTGATCGCTTCGATCTTGAGCAGGGCATAGTATTTCTCCTGATCCTTGGGAGAGCGTACCTGACCGGTGACGATATCTCCGTTTCTCAGTGCGAAGCGTTTGATCTGCGTGGAGCTGACATAGGTGTCGTTGCTGGAGTTGGCGAAGTTGCCGTCTTCGGAACGCAGGAAACCATAGCCATCATTCATCACCTCCAGGATACCCGTAAAAAGAATATAACCACCCTGTGAGACTTGGTTTTTCAGGATCTCGAAGATCAGGTCTTTTCGCTGGAACTCATTGGGATTTTCCACATTGAGCTTGATCGCTATCTCAAGCAGCTCGTTGAGGGGTTTTTGCTGCAGTGTCTCTACTTTGTACCCTTGTACCGGGGTATGGGTTCTGCTGTGTTTTTTATTGCCGTTTTTATTGCCATGACTGTTGGCAGAATTTTTTCTGTTGTTGTCGCTCATGATTCCTCTTGAAATTTGGAGAAGTTTTTGGTAAGTTCGCAAAATTAGATGATTAAATTTGCAATGGCTGACATTATAATGCGATTTAGATTAAAATCAGATTATCCCTCCATCGCCAGATAGAGCAACCAGGGATAGGTCAGCGCGCCCATCAGATAGTACCACCATGGCGTAGGGTTCTCCAACGCACGCATCAGGGCATTGTCCACCTCCTGCCCGACAAAGACCCTCTGCACCAAATGGATCTTCATAAAGATATCCATACTCTTGAGCAGGAGGATGAAAAAGATCGGCCAGTTCAGCAGATCCAACGCCAGAGAGAGATAGAGTGTATAGAGATAGCCCAAATGCATAAAAAGCAGGAGCAAGATAGACTTGCTGTAAAAGTAATAGCTCTTTGCCAAGGTGCCCATCAGCGTACTTGAGCGCTGCCAGTTCGCCTCAAAAAGCTCGACAACTACAAAAAGTATGATAGGTTTCCACATAATCCAAAATTATACAATAGGGTTGCCAAAAATAGTGATAGTGCGTGTGTGCACTTATCTTGGCAAGCCCATTCTGTCTTTTCTGTTTTTTTCCTTCTCTCTCTGCTTCTGCTGTTTTTTTCTCTCATCAATTATTTTTTTAATATCATATTGACAGGTTTGGAGATCTACTTTTTGTAGTGTCGGCCTACCTACGAACAGACCGAAGCCAACACCCGCTTTGACGCACTGTGTGGCACCCCTATTGATGCTTACGGGGGCTCCCACTCTGGCCTCTGTTTCTGCCCAGATCTCGCGATATCCCGGATTGAGCTCAGAGGCGACTACGGATCCGCTGGTAATGGTACCTAGGACTTTGTTATTCTGGGAACCATCATGTATGTCATAGTAGACGGCAGCACCGATAAAGCTGCTGGGTCGATAGACATAAAGCATGCCTTTTTTGCCACTTGCTCTTTTCAGTTTCCCTTTTTTGATGACCTGAGGAATAGGCTGATTGCCTGCACAGCCTCCCAGAAATACCGATATGACCAAACCCAATACTGCTGCTATATGCATTTTCATCTTGATACCTTTAGTTTTGATAAAAAATTATACTTTGTATAACTTAAAGACCCTTCAGATATGAGAGACAGGAGATTGCACAAAAGTGCATATTCAACGTCCGACCCCTGTTGTCGGCGAACTTGCCGCCACTGATGAGGGAGACGGTGCCGCCTG
>CAMZLC010000172.1 GCA_947311605.1 uncultured Sulfurovum sp. | reverse complement strand
GGTCACCATCGCCCTTAATGGGAAAACATTGGCAACGATCGATGCGCTCGATGGTGAAATGCTGGATGGTACATTTATGTCTGTCAAGAAGCTGAGAAATTTCATCGCCAAAACGATTGAGGATGCCAGGGAGAAAGGTGTATTGTGGTCGATTCACCTCAAAGCTACCATGATGAAAGTCTCTGATCCTATCATGTTCGGTCATGCGTTTGAGGTCTTTTTCCAAGAGGTCTTTGATAAATATGCGGCAGAGTTTGCGGCACTGAATGTCAATCCTAGACTGGGCATGAGTGATCTGGAAAAGAAGATCGCCGGCCATGACAAAGAGACTGAGATCAAAGCGGCATTTCAGGCTGTGGTAGAGAGTGATGCTCCTAAAATTGCCATGGTCAACTCTGACAGGGGTGAGACAAACTTCAATGCTTCCAACGATGTGATCATTGATGCCTCCATGCCTGTGGTGATCCGTGAGGGTGGAAAGCACTGGGATAGAAATGGTGAAGCGGTAGAGTGTGTCGCGGTGATCCCTGATACCTCTTACGGTATTTTCTACGAAGAGATGATGAAAGACTGTGTCGCACATGGTCAATATGATGTCAGTACGATGGGTTCAGTGGCCAATGTGGGGCTCATGGCACAAAAAGCGGAGGAGTACGGATCGCATCCTACGACCTTTGAAATGTCAGAGGATGGCAAGGTCTCTGTCACTGCCGAAGATGGTTCGGAACTGATGACATTTGAGGTTGAGAAGGGTGATATCTGGCGTATGAGCCGCGCAAAAGATATTCCTATAAAAGATTGGGTACGGCTGGCAGTGGAGCGTGCAAGTATCGAGGGCGTACCTGCGATTTTCTGGCTGGATGACAAGCGGGCGCATGACAGACAGATGATCAAAAAGGTAGAGCAATATCTGGCAGATCATGATACGGAAGGACTGGATATCCAAATCAAGAATGTGGCTGAGGCGACACGCTTTACCAATGCGAGAGTGAGAGAAGGCAAAAATACGATCGCTGCGACAGGCAATGTCTTGAGAGACTATCTGACGGATATGTATCCGATCCTGGAGCTTGGTACTTCTGCCAAAATGCTCTCTATTGTTCCTCTGCTTGCCGGGGGTGGATTATTTGAGACGGGTGCGGGAGGCTCTGCACCCAAGCATGTGGAGCAGTTCCTCAACGAAGGGCATCTTAGATGGGACAGCCTGGGGGAGATCTTGGCATTGGCCGAGTCACTGAGATATATCGGACAGAAACATCCTGATGAGAAGCTTGCGGCACTCACGGAGGCGCTTGACAAGGCAAATGAAGGGTATCTAGACAATAATAAGTCTCCTGGTAGAAAAGCAGGAGAGCCTGACAACAAAGCCTCTCACTTCTATGTAGCGATGTACTGGGCAGAGGCATTGGCCAAGGGATCCAATGCGGAGCTGGCGGAGAAGTTTGCACCGGTTGCCAAGGCGCTGCGGGAGAATGAAGAGAAGATCATTGCAGAGCTGCTAGCCGCAGAGGGCAAAGCCCAGGATATCGGTGGATACTACCATGCAGATGATGCCAAAGCAGAGGCTGCCATGAGACCGTCTGCAACCTTGAATGCTATTATAGACAGCATCTAACTGCGCACTATTCGGAGTGAGCCTACGGGCTCATTCTTATAAGAAACCATTTTGTCACCCTGCTATGATAAAATGGTTTTTATCCCATCCAGACATCCTCTGATTCTTTGTTTGACAATATGTATTCCCGTCTGCATTGTCAAGCCAGTCATCAAGGAGATGTCCTGGGTCATTCACAACAAAGGAAAGATATGGCAAAAGGAAAGAAAGTAACGATCATAGGCACAGGGAACTTTGGTTCTACGGTGGCTTTTATTTTGGCGATGAACGGCACCTGCCACAATATTGTGCTCAGGGGCAGAAACTATGATGTGTCCAGAGGCAAGGCACTGGATATGTCGCAGGCGGCCAATGCTGCACGACAGCATACGATTGTCAAGGCCGCCAAAACTGTAGAGTGTATCGCAGGCTCTGATGTGGTAGTGATCACAGCGGGCGCCCCGAGGGGACCCGGAATGAGCAGGGATGATCTGCTCACCAAAAATGCAGAGATCGTAAAAAAGTATGCAGCAGAGATCAAAGAGTATGCGCCGGATGCTGTGGTGGTTGTGGTCTCCAATCCTCTGGACGCCATGACCTACGTGGTGCTCAAAGAGACAGGTTTCCCCAGAGAGAGGGTGCTTGGTATGGCGGGGATCCTGGATTCGGCCAGAATGGCGCATTTCATCTACGAGAAACTCGGCTACGGCGCCGGACAGATCAGGGCTACGGTGATGGGCGGTCATGGTGATACGATGGTACCGCTTCCCAAGTTCACCACAGTGGCGGGTGTCCCTATCGAGGATCTTTTGGATTCTGAGGAGATAGGGGAGATCGTGACCAAAACGAGGAATGGCGGTGCAGAGATCGTGAATCTTTTGGGCAATGGCTCCGCCTATTATGCCCCTGCCAAATCCACGGCTGTGATGGTGGATTCGATCCTTAGAGATACCAAGCAGATACACTCCTGTGCCGTGATGCTGGATGGAGAGTATGGCGGCTACAGAGACATCGTCAGCGGTGTGCCAGTGATGATCGGATCGGATGGTGTGGAAAAAGTGATCGAAATGGCGCTGAAACCGCTGCAGGTCAAAAAATTTGCACAGTCCGTCACCTCGGTACAGGAGATGGTAGATACGCTGAAAGAAGCAGGATTTTTTAGTAAATAAGTACGATTTACTAAAAGTTATTTCAACTTATGTAACTTTCCCCCCCACTGTGCAGTAAAGTCCTCTTTTGGGCCTTAGGTGTGCTTACACTTAATGCAAACTCTGTTATTTTATCATATCCCGTTATGGAAAATGGACGGTGGCAGTATATACGTATGGAGGAACAGATGAGCAGTAATGTGATCTCAACCGATGTATTGATCGTCGGTGGTGGCCCTGCCGGTCTTTCTATGGCAATTGACCTTGCCAATAGATTGAAGCAGAAGGGCGAAGAAAAAAAAATAATGCTGATAGAGAAGGGGAGTGAGATTGGTTCTCATATTCTTTCTGGAGCAGTGATTAGACCCAAGGTATTCAAAGACCTTTTGAATGTAGAGGAGTTTGAGGGGATACCCTTTGACAGCAAGGTGGAGGGTGAAGATGTGGTGATGAAGCTGAGCACCGGGGGAGCTGCACGGCTACCTTTTCATCCCCCCTACATGTCCAATGAAGGGAATTATATTGCTTCACTGGGGCAGGTGTGTAAATATCTGGCAACCGTGGCAGAGACCAAGGGTGTAGAGATCTATGCGGGTTTTGCAGTAGATGAAATAGTGTACGAAAATGGCAAAGTAGTCGGAGTCAAAACAAAAGATACTGGAGTGGATCACCATGGTACCAAGCAAAAAAATTATCAAGAGGGTACCGTTGTCAAAGCCAAAATCACGATCTTGGCAGAGGGTACACGAGGCAGTCTTGCGAAAAAAGTGATCGATCGTTATGGTCTGCAGGGGAAAAATCCGCAGATCTATTCGCTGGGAGTCAAAGAGATATGGTCGGTACCTGAGGGCAATATTGCTGCAGGCGCTGTTTATCATACCTTTGGCTACCCACTCAATGACAAAGAGGAGTTTGGCGGTGGATTTATCTATGGTCTGAGTCAGAACAGAGTGGCAATAGGGTTGGTGGTAGGACTGGATTATCCAGATCCTTCGTTTGATATCCATGCCGCGATGCAAATCTGGAAAACCCATCCAGAAGTATCCAAGTTTCTAGAGGGGGGCACGATTCTTGAGTTTGGTGCGAAGACCCTGCCAGAGGGTGGATGGTATTCGATCCCAAAATACTATAGTGACAACCTTATGATCCTAGGTGACAGTGCAGGATTCCTCTCCACACCTAGACTCAAGGGGATACACCTGGCAGTACGATCAGGTATCTGTGCGGCGGAAGCGGCGGAGGCGGCATTGCTGAAAGGGGATACGAGCGAAAAGGCACTTTCCAAGTATGAGACGCTTGTCAATGACAGCTTTATCTATAAAGAGCTCTACCCTACACGCAATATGCGTGCTGTAATGCAGGACGGTATGGTATTGGGAGGTCTCAAGATGGGCATACAGCTGCTGACCGGCGGTGCCTGTCTGATGGTACCAGAAGTAGAAGCAGATTTCGACACTACCCAAGCAGCGAGCAAATTCCATGGCATACCTTTTGCGCAGCGATTTGCAGGGAAGCTGACATTTGACAAAAAAAGAACCTTTGACAAGGTGACCTCTGTCTATCAGTCCAAGGCAATGCATGATGAGGTGCAGCCGATACATTTGGTAGTCAATGATCCTGATCTCTTTCAGGCGGTCAACATCGAGCAGTATGGATTGTCTGAAGCTGCTTTTTGCCCGGCAGAGGTCTATGAGTTGCATGTGAACAAGGAGGGCAAGAAGTCACTGCGACTCCATGCCGAAAACTGTGTCCACTGCAAAACCTGCGATATCAAGTCACCTAACGGCGGCATCACCTGGACGGTACCTTACGGTGGTGACGGCCCAGAATATACCTATATGTAAGGAGGAGAGAAGATGGCTTTAACAATTATTAGTTTGATGAAACAGGTGCCTCTCCCTTCTGAGATGCGTATGGGTGATGATGGCTTAATGGATAGAACCAAAGCAAAATCCATTATCAATATAGACTGTAGCTATGCACTGGAAGCGGGCCTACAGATGAAAGAAGCGCACCCTGATGCCAAGCTGATCGTTTGTTCGATGGGACCACCATCCTTCGTAGAATCACTAAAAAAAGCGATGGCGATGGGTTACGATGAAGCCTATCTGTTGAGTGATAGAAAATTGGGTGGATCTGATACCTATGCTACAGGACTGGCGATCTCTACGATGCTGAAACATCTGGGCTTTGGCAAAGGACTGAACGAAGACTTCATCGTAGTGGCAGGACGCCAGACCAGTGATGGTGATACGGCCCATGTGCCTTCTCAGGTCGCAGAGAGTCTTGGGATACCCCAGGCCACCTTTATCGAGACGGCATCCCTGAAGGGTACAGATATCGAAGCACGCCGCATCATTGAAGGGGGATACCAGATGATGCGACTGCCTATCCCCTGCGCACTCTCTTTCACACCGACAGGTGTGCCTCCTAGGAGGCCTTCTCTTGCAGGGACGGTCAAGTCCAGAGAGCGGGAGATCACTGTCTTTAGTATTGAGGATGTAGGGCTTGCAGATGAGAAGATCGGACTGAGCGGAAGTCCTACGATCGTGGCAAAAGTGACCAATATCAAAAGTGACCGTGCACCGATCAAGATGATCGAAGGACAGGGGGAGCATGCCCTGATCTCCAATCTTGCCGAGGCGATGAAGGCAGGCAAGAATACGATGGAAGTCAAAGAGAAAAAAGAGAAAAAGGAGAAGAAGCGACCCGAAGGCTTTGAAGAGGTGGATTTTCGTGATGGTGCGAGAGGTATCCTGACCTGGGCAGAGGTGGTCAAAGGAGAGGTCTCGCGGCCTTCTCTGGAGCTCTTGACACCTGCCAGACACCTGGCGGAACAGCTGGGCAATGATACCAAGGTGACGACGCTCCTGATCGGAAAGGATGTGGGAGCACTGGCAAAAGTGCTGATCGCACACGGCAGTGATGAGGTGATTGTGGTGGAGGATGAGAGGCTGGAGGAGTACAGGATTCTGCCTTTTGCTTCTACCTTTGCGCAAGTGATCTGGAAGATCAAGCCGGAGATCGCGCTCTTTGCTGCCACGACAGCCGGTAGAGAGCTTGCGCCCCGTATCGGCATGAAGACAGACAGCGGTGTGACGGCTGACTGTACAGCACTGGAGATAGGGGAGCATATCAGTCGCAAGGAGAAGCGGATCTACGCTCCTATCCTCGAGTCCAAAAGACCGACCTATGGAGAGTCGAAATTGGCGACGATTCTTGGCTTTGTCTGTCCGCAAGTCTCTACAGCGCGGGCAGGTACCTTTGAGGTACCGACAGCAGATGAGAGCAGAGAAGGCACCATTACGCCTTTTGTGCCTGAGCTGGCAGAGGAGGATTTCGCCGTGGAGATTATCGAGACAGTCAGAGGCGAGGGTGGTCTGCAAAATCTCTTCGAAGCGGATATTATCGTCTCAGGAGGTCGGGGCAGTGTCGGAGATGAGATGGGATTGGTGAAGACACTTGCGGAGGCCTTGAATGCACAAGGGGTCAATGCAGAATGGGCAAGCAGTCGCCCGGTCGTGGACGAGGGTGTGGCAGAATATGCCAGACAGATCGGACAGACCGGCAAGACAGTACGCCCCAAAGTCTATGTGGCGATAGGCGTCTCTGGTGCCGTACAGCATATCGCCGGAATGAAAGAGTCTGAGACTATTGTCGCCATCAACCACAATGCCAAAGAGCCGATTTTTCAGCATGCGGATTTTGGTATCGTAGGGGAGTATGAAGATATTCTCCCTGAGTTGATCGAGCAGGTTAAAAACGGATTTACATTCGGCATCACAAAAAAACAGTAAGAGGAGTATGTATGGTAGGCAGAAGAGTTGGTATAGTGGGTGCTGGAATGGTGGGTGCGACGGCAGCATATAGTCTGGTGATGACGGGAACCTGTCACCAGGTGATCCTGTATGACATCGCTACGGATGTGGCAAAAGGCAAGGCGATCGACATAGGGCAGTCTGCCTGCTACTCACTCAAGGGTACCGTAGTGGAGGCGGCAGAAGAGATCAGCGGATTGAAAAATTGTGATATCGTGGTGATCACCGCCGGTGTACCCAGGCGTGGTGATATGACACGGGCAGATCTGCTAATGATCAACGCAGGGATCATGAAAGATATCGTGGAGGGGATCAAAACATACTCTCCCAATGCTATCATACTCTGTGTCTCCAATCCTCTGGATGTGATGACCTATGTGATACAGAAGCTTACTGGCTGGGATCGACAGAGGGTGATCGGGATGGCAGGTGCACTGGATGGTGCCAGAATGGCCTATCAGATCCAGCAGAAAGTAGGCTATGGATCGGGACAGACCAGAGCCATGATCCTCGGAGAGCATGGTCAGCATATGATTCCCTATCCCGAGATCTCTGCTGTCGGCGGTGTACCATTGGAGCAGCTGGTGACCAAAAAAGATATGGAGCATATTATTGCCCGTACCAAAGAGGGGGGTGCGGAGATCGTCAAGTACTTGGGTACTTCGGCCTACTACGCTCCGGGACGCTCCGTATCGGTGATGGTGGAAGCTATTCTGAATGACAGCCGTATTGTGATGCCCTCTTCGGTGGTATTGGAGGGCGAGTATGGCTACCAAGATGTGGCGGTAGGTGTACCGATCGTGTTGGGTGCCAAAGGAGTGCAAGAGGTGATAGAGCTGGCACTGGATAATGAGATGAAGAAGCAGTTCAGTGCATCCGTGGATGCGATCCGTGAAAATATAGAGGTGCTCCACGTGAAGGGCTTTTTCGACTAAGAGAGCGTCACTTTCCTTTTTTCATATCCTCTTAACAGCAGGCGTAGTAAAATACAGTATAGGGCTGCCGGGGATAAGGAAAGCAGCCATATTCCAACACAGGAGAAACAGATGAGAGAGATACCTTTTGATACGATTGTAAAAGCGGTGAAGGACATCATTGTCTATAGTGGTACAGATCTGCCACAGGACACCTATGATGCACTGAAGAAAGCGATGGAGGATGAGCAGTCTCCCGTTGCCAAAAATGTTATCAAGCAACTGCTTGAAAATGCCGACATAGCCAAGGATGAAAAGCGGCCACTCTGCCAAGACACAGGGCTGGCGGTCTTTTTTGTCAAAGTAGGCGATGAGGTCAAGGTCACGGGCGGCCTGCTCAAGGATGCCATCAATAAAGGTACAGAAGAGGGCTACAGGGATGCCTACCTGAGAGCCTCTACCTGTGAGCCTTTCAGCAGAGCCAATCTCAAGGATACCGTAGGCTACAATCTGCCGGCGATTATCCATTTTGATATCGTAGCAGGAGACAAGATCGAAATCGAATATGCCGCCAAGGGTGGCGGCTCCGAGAATGTCAGCCGTGCCAAGGTGTTCCCTCCTGCCGCAGGCAAGGAGGGTATTGTCGCCTATGTCAAAGAGGTGATCTCTGATGCAGGCGGCAACCCCTGTCCTCCGATCACGGTAGGTGTAGGGATCGGCGGCACTTTTGAAAAAGCGACGATTAGCTCCAAGCATGCGCTCTTTAGAGATATAGGCTCAGTCAACCCTGATCCTGAAATGGCAGCACTAGAGCAGGAGATACTCACTGAAGTTAACAAGCTGGGTATCGGTGCCATGGGTATGGGTGGTACGCAGACAGCGCTGGCGGTGCATATCGAGTCCAACCCCTGCCATATTGCTTCATTGCCGGTGTCAGTCAATGTCCAGTGTCACTCTTCACGACACACGCATATCACGATATAAGGAGTAGAAAATGTCAAGCACCTATCATTTAACGACACCACTCAGCAGTGAGGATACCAAACAACTGGTGGCAGGAGATACTGTCTATCTAACGGGCGTGCTGTTTACAGCAAGAGATGCAGCCCATAAACGACTGGTAGAGCTGATCGAAAAAGGTGAGGCACTTCCTTTTGATCTGGAAGGTTCTGTGATCTATTTTGTGGGGCCTACACCGCCAAAGCCGGGGGATCCTATCGGTTCAGCAGGGCCTACCACCTCCTACCGCATGGACTCTTTTTCTCCCACGATGCTCAAGCATGGCTCCAGAGGGATGATCGGCAAAGGCAAGCGAAATCAGGCGGTCAAAGATGCCTGTGTGGCCTACGACGGGATCTATTTCGGTGCGACAGGCGGTGCGGGTGCACTGCTGGGCAAACTGATCAAATCCGCCGAAGTGATCGCCTATCCGGAGCTGGGCCCCGAGGCCGTACGCAGACTGGAGGTCGTGGATTTTCCTGTCGCTGTCATCAATGATACCCATGGCAATGACCTCTATCAGCAAGGCAGAGAGCAGTACGAGGTCAAAGCGTAGGTGCCTCTGCACCTACTCAATCTTCAAAGTCACACTTCTCGATATTGAGCTCTTTGAGCACCATTTCGATAAACTCTCCGGCGGTACGGGTACAGACATACTCCTCTCCGCTGAACTCTACGCTAAAGGCACCCTTGTCATCGGAGATCTTCCTGTGGAAGACCTCAGGATGTATCTTTGTTTTTTCCTCTATGGCACCGATGGTATTGAAAATAATGGCTCTAGATGCGGGGTTGGTATACTCGATAGAGAGGCGCATATACCCCTCTTCCATGACGACTTTGGCATGTCTGTTGAAAATCACGCAGGATCCTTGAATTTGGTATCTAAAATTTTAACATAGTTAGACTGCCGTTTAGATTGGATAGGAAGGCATAGTCTTTGGAAAAAGGGCACGATTAGTCGTACCCTGAAGTATTTTTATTATGGTGAAAGTAAGTATTAAAACCTATAGGTCACACCTACCATTATGACTGGGTAGAGAGGATAATCCTCAATCTTATCCTTAACCTGCTGAATCTCTTTGTTTACATCATCTTTGATCTGATTCGCCAGAGTCGCATCATTGATGGTAGCAGCTATCGATACATTGGCTTTGCCATGGTACATCACGCCTGCATCCAAGGTGAAGCTCCATCCACTCTCCGATTCTGTGCTTGTGTAGCCTATGCCTAAGTAGGGCGCAATAGGATCGAAATCAATTGCTGCATCAACCTTGCCTATCTCAGATGAATTGTAAGTGTTGTCACCGATAGTGATGGTTTCGCCTGGAGCGAGTCTTGCTACACCTGTAAGCTTATTGGATACCGCCCCAAACTCTGTGTAAAATGCTAAAATTCCAATAAGAGTAAAGTCAAAAAAGGAAAAGCATGAGCATCACAATAGAGGATATCGATTTCAAAGTACAAGCTAAAG
>CAMZLC010000171.1 GCA_947311605.1 uncultured Sulfurovum sp. | reverse complement strand
GCGACCAAGATACTGCCGGGTCTCTTTCTTCTGTTGCTGTTCACGGCGCGCTTTGTGCTGGAGTATACCAAAACAGAACAGGCTGACTATACAACGGCACTGCCTTTTACCGTGGGGCAGATGCTGAGTATGCCGTTTGTGCTTCTGGGTGTATTCTGGGTGCTCTGGGCATTTGCAGGTACGAGCAAAGCAGCGCGATGGCAGTCTACACACTAGGTATAGATGTAGGCTCCACCACAGTCAAATATGTACTGTGTGATGCTGCATTTGAGATCATCGCCAAAGCCTATGCACCGCACGACACCAAGCAGCCCCAGAAGCTGTTGGAGCTTCTGGAGACCCTGTCTCATGCGCATCCAGAGGCTTTTTCTGCGATAGAGCGGGTCTATATCACAGGTTCCGGTGCTACCCGTATCGCACCTACGCTCAATGCACGCTTTGTGCAGGAGGTCAATGCGGTGGTTCTGGCAGTCGAGCATCTCTACCCGGATGTTAGATCCGTAGTGGAGCTGGGGGGACAGGATGCCAAGGTCATCCACTTCAAAGAGGCCGAGGATGGCAAAAAAACGGTCAGTACGGCGATGAATGACAAGTGCGCATCTGGTACAGGTGCCACGATCGAGAAGTGTACGATGAAGGTAGGGTTGGATCTGGAGGCACTACAGCAGCTCCACTACAGCAGCGAGAAGCTTCACCATGTGGCTGCCAAATGTGGGGTGTTCGCCGAGACAGATATCGTCAATCTGGTCAAGAGCTCCATCCCTGCCAATGAGATCATCAACTCTCTGGCGGATGCCATTGTGATGCAGAACCTGACCCTGCTGACACGGGGCAATACCCTGATGCCCAAAGTGCTGCTGCTTGGCGGTCCCAATACCTATCTACCTTTTTTACAGGAAGCATGGCGTGCGCGTATCACACAGCTTTGGGATGAGCGTGGTGTTGCCTATGATCCTGAAGCTCTGGAGTCACTGGTGGTAGTACCGGAGAATGCTCAGTACTATGCTGCACTGGGGGCAGTGATCTTCGGTGAAGGAGAAGCGAACCATACCGAGTCTTTCAATGGGCTGCTGCAGCTGCGTACCCTGGTGACCTCCGGAGGGGTACAGGAGGGCAGCAGCGTGGATGCCCCTTTGGTGCGTGATGCAGAAGAGCTTGCCAGATTTAAGGACACCTATGCTTTGGCACCTTTTGAACCTGTGCCGCTGCAGGAGAGGACGGAGTGCTACCTGGGGATAGATGGGGGATCCACCTCCTCTAAGGCAGTACTGGTAGACAGAGAGGGCAGACTCCTGCTCAAGGTCTATCAACTCTCCAAGGGTAATCCTATCCAGGATACTATTGAGTTGCTGGAGCAGATACAGACTGTGGATACCGAGGAATACTATCATATCAGAGGGATGGGCGCGACAGGCTATGCCGCTGATGTGCTGGAGGGTGCTCTGGGTGCGGATGTCAATATCATTGAGACAATTGCACACATGAAAAGCGCGCAGGCGGTCTTTGGTCAGGATATTGATGTGATCTGTGATATCGGAGGGCAGGATATCAAGGTGCTTTTTCTGGAAAATGGCATGATGAAGAACTTCCGCCTTTCCAACCAGTGCAGCGCAGGAAACGGTACCCTGCTGCAAAGTATGGCAAAGCAGTTTGATGTGCCAGTAGAGGGGTTTGCGGAGGTGGCATTTTCGGCGACACAGGCACCCAAATTCAACTATGGATGTGCTGTCTTCCTCGATACAGACCGGGTAAATTTCCAAAAAGAGGGCTATGCCAAAGAGGCACTTTTCGCTGGCATTGCCAAAGTACTGCCCAAAAATGTCTGGCAGTATGTGGTGCAGGCGACCAACCTGTCGGCACTAGGAAAACATTTTGTGCTACAGGGTGGTACGCAGTATAATCTCGCGGCACTCAAGGCGCAGGTGGACTATATCAAAGAGGCTGTGCCTGAAGCGAGGGTAGATTTGCATCCCTATCCGGGAGAAGCGGGCGCCTATGGGGCAGCGATCGAAGCCAGAGATGTGGTGACACAGAGGGGCTACAGTACCTTTGTGGGGATAGAGGAGGCCTTGCAGTTGACCTACACTTCTCGTACCGACGAGAGTACCCGTTGTCACTTTTGTCCTATGGACTGCTCTCGAACCTTTATCGATACCCAGACGCCCCACTCACCTACAGTCAGGTATATTGCCGGGTTTAGCTGTGAGAGCGGTACCGTAGAGTCGGTAGAGGCGCTGCAGCAGCTCAAGGCGCAGCAGCGGGTATTGCAGAAAAAAACCCCGAATCTGGTCAAAAAAGAGGCCAGGGAGATCTTCCTCTCCCGCTTTGCACTCCCAGAACTTCCCTCTGAAGAAACCCTGCTCACCAGACAGCAGGTCACCCCCACATTCGGTGGCTGGGGTCCCACGTTTCGCAAAAAAGTCTCCAGGCATTTCGCACGTAGCCCTCTGGAGGCAGCGGCGTACCGTCAGACACTGCGTATCGCTATCCCCAGGGTACTCAATATCTATTCGGTAGCCCCTTTCCTCAGGGCCTACCTGGAGGTTTTGGGTGTGCCAGGCACCCAGATACACTTCTCGGGTGTGACCAACGAAGAGATGTATCTGGAGGGTGCCAAGTATGGTTCAGTCGATGCCTGCTATCCTGCCAAAGTGGCACAATCCCATGTCTATAGCCTGCTTTTTGACAAACGCAGGTATGACTATCTCTGGTTCCCTTCTGTTCGGACACTTTCAGGGTTTATCGCTGATCCGCAGGCAGAGACCTCCTGTCCGATCGTGGCAGGTACGCCCAGGGTGGTCTACTCGGCTTTTGTCAAGGAGCAGGATCTGTTTGCCAAGGCGGGTGTAACCT
>CAMZLC010000170.1 GCA_947311605.1 uncultured Sulfurovum sp. | reverse complement strand
CCGAAACATGTCAATATCCAATATCTGGATATCATGCCTACCGCACAGAGGAATCCCTACCTGCTGCACAGGGAGAGCTAAAAGCGAAACCTCTTCAGTATCTCTGAGACCAAGTCATCATAGCGTGCCTTGTCTCGGATACGATAGACCCACCGCATAGTCACACCGAACTCTTTGTGAAATTGCGTCCTTTGATAAAAAATAGTGTCACCACCTTTAAGAATCCCGGAGATAACATACCATCCTTTTTTGTATACAGTATAGGTGATCTGGCTTCCTGCTTCTTTTTCCCACTGCAAGGCATGGCGATAGTTCTCCTTCGGACTCTCCATCATCCATGCACCATATACACGGCATTCCAAGCCGTCTCTGCCTTTTAATACTACACCATCACCTGCGTCCGGCTCCTGCTTTTCCAAGAAGATATGCCCAGGATAGCCAAATGAAAAATGAAATTTGGTATTACTGTACTGTCCCATCGGAAGGAAGCCTCCCCATATAGAGAATGGCAGCCACATCGTCAGCCATAAAATCTGTATCCATTTTTTCATCTACTGTCTCCTCAGTCTAAGATAGGCCACAAAAGCAAAATAGAAATAGAGTACTACCTCTATAACCAATGCATAGGCAGCCCCATCTTTCTGATACGACACACCTCCAGCCACTGCCGATATAGCAGGTAGGCCTATGGCAAGCAAAAGTACCGCCAGTGCCGCCACTCTCCCCTTTTTCCCATCTGACCACAGTGCTAGCAAAAAAATAAGCAGCATGATGAGGCTAAACAGCGGTACCACCGGTACAGGCAATGATGGAAGCAGAAAAATACCAAATATTACCCCAAAAAGTGTAAAAAGTATTTTATGCAAAAATGTCATTGATTCTGGCGTATTTTTCGCAACAGGATCTTTTTCCCTTTTCACTTTTGATTGGATGATCCCTAATATCTTTTCACATTTTTCTTGAGGACAAAAAACCTGCATTTTGGTATGCCATTCGTCACGCAACATAATCTCATGAGAGCCAGAGGATACCTCTGTGCAACACACCTCACTCCACTCTACATACACAGTACTTCTAGCATCAGCCAACATAGAGGCACCAGCAGCCGTGTATCCTGCCGACTTCCCAGACAGTATGCCCAGCAGACCAAGCCACTGAAACAGCTTGCTCCTTCGCTGGAGTGTGTATTGGTAGATGCCAGAATACGACAGCACATAGCGTGTCACAGATCCCCGAAAAAACATCGCAAGTGCAATCAGACCAAAAGAAATATACATACCCGCAAACAAAACTCCCCCTACTGTCAGAGAATCAGGAATCTGCTCCCAGTGCCTCTCGTAGAGATTGAGCCCTAGCAGCAACAGCAATACAAAAAGTGCGCCTGAACCTGACACAACGGCCAGTTGGTACCAGAACAGTTTGTTTTTTAGCACCGGTGCCGATACCTCCCACTCCATAAGCACCTTCTCTTTCTTTTTTGACATCTCTCATCCTTTTATCGTTTTAATAGGCGGATCTTTAGTGCACTTCCAGAAACAGTAATTTCCAAAAGTGGTGTACCGTAGCGTATCACATTGTCCAGTGCAGCATAGCTTATTCCCACAGGTTCTATATGCATACGACCCATGATGCGTCTGTTTTTCAAGGATGAGAAATAGCGGTCTCGCTGATCCTCTTTATCCCCGCCGTGCTTGTAGTAGTTTGCCCGCTCCTGTCTCAAAATATCTTTCATTTTTCTCAGTCTTGTTCCGCGAGAGTTATAGTGATCACGACGGCTGATTCTGGCCCGATATGCATCAGGGTTTCGACTTGGCGGAGGAGGAGTCGCCTCAGCTTCCGAAGCACTCCCTGAAAATGGCGATGTCGCAGTATCGCCGCCGACCTTTGCCGGCGGCCTCAGTACCCGCTTGACCGTCGCGCCTTTTTTATCAAATACGATGACCAGCTCTCCCATATCCACACCGCCATAATCCCTCATCGAAGTTATCTCGGCTGCGACCTCTCCCTCCTTGGTACGAGAGAGCTTAGATACCCAGGTTCCCCCCGCTCCCGTAACCTGTCTCCAGACAAAACGGTTATCGCTATCAATATCAAACATCAATGCACTCTGCAGCAAAGGCTCAAAGTGGTCTCCTCGCCACCTGAGCTTACGATAGCAGGTGGGAGAAACATCGCTCTGTGCCATAGGCGCTAAAAGTTCCACATTACCATCGAGATCAAAATCCGCCATGATCTGAGGAAGAGAAACCCCCGTATCCAAGGAAAAAAATATCAAAGGATCCGTGTCATCAGCTTTTCGAGGACCCTCCCAGAGAACAGCACCAGTATCATCTATGACTACAAGCTGATAATAGTCACCCAGTTCCGCAGAAGAAGTTTTCCTCCAGGCAATGGTCTCCAACTTGCCGTCATGATCTATATCTGATTGCAGTTTTCCGTCTACCTTCCCATCATACTGTTTAGTATGATGGGTCGAAACCTGTGCTTCTTTTTTTGGAGACTTGAGTGCATCGCAGGCTTTTGAGATACCACCAGCACAAGAGATTTCCAATAAAGACTTGGCTGCCACCACATCTCCATCATTCTGGTATACTATTGCAGCCTTATAACATGCCTGCATATCAAGTTTCTTTTCACAGGAATCCATCAACTCCTCCATTGACCCCGCAGCCAAGATTGCAGTTGCTGCTACATATGCCGCCAGGTAAAAAACTATTTTCTTCATGATTTTGCTCCTTTGCTATCACACTCTAAATCTGAGGATTTTTTCATCCAACCCTCCTCCTAAGTACCAATTCCAAACCCTGCTCAATATGGCAACATTCTCCTCCATCTTGTATTCAATATCCTGTTGCCCCTTACCTCAAAGAGAATATTTTTCCAGGTAATGCTGCCATCCCTATGGTGCATCTTTCCTTTCCCTCGATACTTTCCACCTCCGATATATCTGAGGCGATATCCTACCTCTCCTTTTCTAAAGCCATAACTAAGAAGTTTTTTATCAAAATAAACCATAGTGGCACGATACTCATTTGAGGGGGATTTGTCAAAGCGAATAATCACCCCTTTGGGATTTCTCCATTGTCCAACAATAATATCTGATTTTTTGTTTTGGCTCATCTTTTTAGCAAGAGTAGCTTTCTTCTCTTTTTCTTTCTTAATCCTTGCCCTCTCTTTTGCTGCCTCCCTGATTGCTTTTATTTTCTTAGCAAGTTCTATTTTTTTTACTGCATTATTGTTTGATGGCGGTGTACCGACTTCAGAACCTTTCGGTACCCACTCATAATAAGACCAAAATCCTGGCTTACCGCAAATACTGCCACCAGAAAAACAGGCTCTAATGGTAAGTTTGTCTCCTGCTTTTGGCTGGATCGGATCTTTTACTTTCCAGATAACCTCTCCATGCAAGACCGCCAGATCTTTGGCATTTTGCTTTACAGATCCAAAATGATTGCCATATGTACTTCCACAATCCAAATCATCTGGGTCAAAAGACACACTCATGTCACATCCATATCTCCCCGTATATGCCAGTCTTTTTATGGTTACAGGTGATTTGATAGTAGTTCCAGGATAGAGCTTCTCGGGAGGTTGCTTCCACTCAGCCTCATGCTTACAATACACCTCATTTCCCTTGCGAATCATATTTGTGATTGTAATATGTGTGCCAAAACCGGATATTGTGTCTCGATAGTAATCATTGTAACGCTCCTTGCGTGTACACTCTCTGCCAATGCTTCCTTTTTTTTCTACCAGTTTCCAATAACCGCCTGATGAGTCATCAGAATTTCCTGCAGTTTTTGATGGAGAGCTTCCCTTTAAGCCAGTGCGTATTTTGCTTGTACTACTTTGTCCTTGTGCTGAATTTTTTTCAGCTTCTTCCCTTGTCCTTCTTATCTTTTCAACAAGAGCATCTTTTTTCTCTTTTTCTTTCTGAATCCTTGCTCTCTCTTCTGCCGCCTCCCTGATCGCTTTGATCTTGGCCGCCAACGCTTTTTGTTGCTTTTGTACCGATTTCAGCAATTTGGCTATCCCTTTGTTGTCCGGGAAGAGTCTTTGCCCACGAATCAAAATCTTGACCGCCCTGTTCAGCTTTCCAACATCTTTGAATATTTTGGCTTCCTTCAGTAATTTTCCCAATTTCTTTTTATCATCTTCAGCTTTTTTCTTCGCATCACTCAACTGTTTCAAGACCTTTTTATACCCGTCATACTTCTCACTGATCCTGGCAGCCTGAGAAAGAATAGCCTCTGCATCTTTCTGCTTGCCGTTTCTGATAAGAGCAGAAGCCTTGTCAAGCTTGGTATCCAGCTCTTTTTTCTGTATTTGCATTGCCTTGAGTGTCTTAGCTGTTTCCCTGTCTTGCTCTGCAAGTTTTCTGCCTTGAGTCGCTTTGTCAATAGCCTGCTGCAGTTTCCCTTCTTTCCAAAGTTTACGGGCTTTTTGAAGTAACTCTTTTGACTTTTTCTGATCTTTTGATTTTTGTTTTCCCTTGTCTATCTGCTGCTGCGAAACGGTAACAGAAAATGAAGCATTTCCTTTTCCCAATACATCTCCATCTCCATCTTTGACCGTTACGGCTGCCACACAGGTGCCGACCTGGGAACGGTTGACCGTCACTTCACTGCCCGAGCTTCCGCCTGCAAAATGGCTATCCTCATTCAGAGTCCATATGTAACGAAGCCCCGATTTTGGTTTTGGCTCTACTGTTGCTTTGAGTCTTACATTTTGATGTATGGCAATCGCTCCTTCTACCTCAACCAGACCTTTCCCCTCTTTCCACACCCGCGGTTTGGGACCGAGAGGGCCCAATACTTTGACATCAACATTGTATGGCTTTGCCGAGATCACTTGCTTGAGATCAGCTATTTGCTCCTCGGCATATGGTTGTGCCCACACCAATACCTCAATAGTACTTTTATGATTATTTTTTACTTTCAAACGATAGCTCCGTCCACCATTAGACTCACCAAGTTCCTGTATATTTTTCCCCATTGGAAGCCATCTAAAATCAAGATACTTGTTATCGATATCTGGCTCAACTTTAATGCTTGCCATACTCGCTTCACCAATATAAGGCGCCTCAGGCTTAACAGTCAGAGTCAATTTGGGTGGTATCACTTTTGTTTTTATCGGTTCAGTGTCTCCTATATATTCTCCATTTTTTTTGATTTGTGCCCATATCTCTATATTTCCTATATTTCCAAAAGTGACCTTGACCTTAGGCTTGTTACCGCTGGGAGGATCAAACTCCAACCCATCTCCTCCTGAAGGTTGCCAAATATACTCAAATTGCTCCTTGTCTTCTCTTGTATTGTTTGGGATATCTAACTCTCCTGTCGGAGGCAATATATATGCACCCGCCGATTTACCATCGCTATCTTGAGATATTTTTACATTGCAATCTTCATCAAACGGATTTTTACAAGGTTTTTTTACAGCACCTGTCGATGTATCTACACAAAATGGACTATTTGGATTTTTCGTACAGTCTACTCCTCCACCAGAAGTATCATCTGCATGGTTCGCCTCTGTTCCCCCTGCTGAAACAATCTTGCTTGTTCCATAATAGACTTCATTGGGCAATCCACTTAAGACAGGCATGGTTATCTGCTTGACTCTAATGCTCACCGCATCGGATACACTTTGTCCACCTGCATCTTTTGCAACAACCTGCACTGTGTAGCTACCTGGAATTGTCGCTGCAAATATTGCCGTCGAACCATTGGGTGAGATATTGTCCCCTTCCCACGAAACAGTGACAGGGTTTTGGCCGCCTACAACTATAGCTTCAAGCGTCACGCTCTCTCTGGAGCTTAGGGAGATATTTTTTTGACCTGATACCTTGACAGAGAACTTATGATTTTGTGGCTTGATATTGCAAATATTTTGATATTTTTGTGGTATTTTGAGAGATATTGGGATCTCATATTTTTTTATGAACTTCTCTATAGTAGTACAAATCTCTATAGATTGTCCCTGAAGGTCAAACAATTTTTTGAGAGTTTTTTTATGTTCCTGTATGATCTGTTCATATGATTTTCGTTCTGATCTTACTATTTTACTACACGCCTCCTCACTATCGGTCATACTCCTACCCTCTGAAACTGCTTTGTTATAAGGATTTTGACCCATGATTAGACTTATAATTTTTCGAAGATATTCCAAGACATCCTTTTTGAACCACTTCTCTTTTTCTTTTGCCATCTGTGCCTGGTGTTTTGATAGAAGTTTTCCAGCTACTGGGTACTTGTAGCCGATAGCCATTTTGTTTTTCCCATAGAGCATCAATTTTGAATGTAACTGCTTCATTTTGACACAATCTCTACCCTTGAAAGCCTCTTCTATTTTAGAGATCCATACTTTTTCCGTTTCTCTCTCCGCCTCATCTTTGAAGTCAACTTTTTTATCTGGATTTTGTACTATTTTCGAATTTTTATTGGTATCATTTTGAACTTTGGGTTGCTCGGGTTTTGTCTCTCCTGTTTTGCTATTATTTTTGATACTTTTGTCTGGTACTTTGTCCTTGAGTGGAGGTATTGATTTTAGATTATCATCCTTGGCTGTTGTATCCTGATCTTCACTTTCTTGTACTGTTTTTGTATTCTCACCCGGTGAAGTTGTATTGGTGCCAGTATCATCAGCCAGCTCTTTTTTTGCCAATTCGTCTGTCATTTTTTTCTCTACTTTTACAGTATGCATTGCATCTGCCAGGCTTATTGTCTGACCATTGACTTCACGCATAAGACGAGCAGTGACAATATATCTGCCTGCAGAAGGAAAACCTATTCTCACTGCATCAGCCCCCTCTACTACTTTATTGTCAACAATCCACTCTATCCAGGTATCCTTGTCACTCAGCAACAGCTTGCCTGCACCGTTTGTGCCATTGACAATAGTGTGCAAAGTGATATCCTGTTCTATATCTTTGACATCCGATGGTCCAGTGATTTCAAAAGAAAAAGTTGCTTTTCCGGGATCCACTACATCAATATGAAATGGGTAACTTTCCGCCATTTTTTCTTTGCCCTTGTATACCTCTACGGTTACGATTTTTCTACCGGTTTTACTAGATTCAAAAAATGCACTCAAGCCATCTGCTTCTACATTTTTCGACCATACAAATCTTAGCTTCTCCATGTCTATCTTTGCTGCACTTTCTACCGTTGCCATCAGCATTATCCTCTTGCTAGGCAACACTGTCGATAATCCTTTGATATATACTTTGAGCGAATCATCCAAGTCTGAATCATTGATGATAATTTTTCCACTCAATAATGATTTTGTACTGAAAGATGTGAATTTTTGATTATCTGCAAGCACATCACCCCGTTTTGTAGCAGTGGTGGTAACGGGCAGATCGACGAACATACCGGCTATAGTTCCATATTTCATAATTGCATTCAATGGATGAATTGTTGTAAAGGTATGAGTGCCGGCCTCTACAATCGTACTCTGCAAATGCACACTCCACTCAACTTCACAGGTAATATTATGTTCTCCTGGCTTGTCAAATACCAAACTTTTTTTAGAAACAGGATTCTCCCAGCTATAGCTTTTCTCCTCATCCTCCCATTTTTTACCGTCCATAAACCATTGTGTCTTTTTGTAAAATCCCACACTAGTCTGATTGTGTCTGCCTCCAAGTAGTTTTGCTTTCTGCTTAACCCTCTTTGCCAAAAGCAAAATCTTCTCCGATTGAGGACTCAATAATTCAGCTGTGACATCTACTGATGCAGACTTTTCATCTTCTCCCTTTCTCTTCAGCAGCAATGCGGGATTAGGCTCAATCTGCACTATTCCCGTTGAAGCTTTGACTAATTCTCTGAGTTTTTGCAAGCTCATTAGATAATCTCCAGCTATCTCTGCTCGTCTGTTACGCCATTTTGTAACGATCTCTTCTGAACAGCGGGAATACAATGGCTTTATTTTGCCCTCACTTATTTTACTTGTATTGCTGCCCCGTGAAGTAGCATTAAATATACTTGTTTTGACAATCTCTCTTATCTTTTTCTCTTCGACAACCTCCCGTGCCAAAGTCTCAATATCTGTTTCACCTCCGCTGCCAAAACTATCAGCACTCTCCCAGCCCTTCACTTCTATGATCTGTGCCAAAAGATCTTCACAATCCTGCATTACGGTAGATACTGCAAACCCTCTCTCTTTGACCCAGTCGAGAAAAATATTTGTCACCATGGCTGCAGTAGCAGGACCCATGCTTCCCATAGCAAAAAGAGAACCTTCAAGTATTTTACGGGCTGCCTCATCATCTTCTCCTCTGCCGGCTTTTTGTGAAGCGTCTTTTAAATCCATATAAACAAACAGAGCCGTCAAGATCTTGCCAACAGGCACATTTTTTAAGCTATTTTTATCAAGTATCCCCAGAAACTTTTTTGCTGCAGGAGTTGATTCTTGCAATGTATCTCTAATAAAAGTTTTAGCCCACGGATTTTTGGTAACACTTAAGCTATGTAGTAATTCTGCCTGTAATCTTGCTTCGCGAATAGATTGGAAAAGCTCCCTTCTGGTGGCTGGATTTTCAAGTAGTTTTGAGATAGCCTCATTTATCGCTTTGGTCTTTTCAGCAGGAGGCAGACCTCTATTCATGAACTCTATAGCATCAAGTTTGCCGACAAATTTTTTCAAACTCCTTGTTTTGACTTTATCAAGTCGGGCTAGATCGGTCCCCTTTGTAAGATCTTTTTCTATCCTCCTGGTATACTTAAATGCTGACCTGTAGTCACCATGCTCCATAGCGTGCTCAGCTTTTAATGCCCACTGCTGTGCATTGCTCGCCACACCTTCTGCGGTATATTTACCATACCCTTCTTTCAAATGCACCAAATCGACAAAACCTTTTCTTATTTTGCCTGTTTTTGCATCTTTATACCAAACCTTTCCCGCCGCATCCTCATAACTTTGGATAAATGATTTAGCCCCCTTGCCATAGATTCCTTCTGCAGTCTCCTGAAAAACTTTCTCACTCAATTTTTCGCCATTCTCATACAATACAGTAGGCGGTGCTCCCAACTTCTTGAACCTTGCCGCTGCCTGAGCTTCAGTAGTAACACCTTCCATCAGTTGAGCAGGAGGATAGAGATTTGTTCTGCTGGAAAATTCATTTGCAAGCATTTTTGCATTACTTTGAATCTCATGTTCCATACTTTTTATTATCTTCTCAACTTTTTGAGATAGTGTCCTTAAATGTTCGCAATTTCCAAACTCCTTCCAATATTAGGCTGCATACCGCAGCAACTCTTCACGCTTAATCATCACAAGTTCCAGCTTTTGTGGTTGGATATAGCTACGCTCCACCTCCCATTCTTCAGTATATTCCATCAGATAAGATGCAAGTAGTCT
>CAMZLC010000169.1 GCA_947311605.1 uncultured Sulfurovum sp. | reverse complement strand
TTGCTGTTGCATTGTTATATATAGATGATATTGAAGATGATGATATAGAATATTTAGAACCAATAGAATCTCTGAATAAAATCAAAATTAGAGATTTTTTTGAGTATGAATTAAATCAAATTAAAAATTTAAAGGAGACAGATAAATGAGGGTAAGGTTGCGTTTATGATGCTAGTCATTGAGGCTCAAAGCTTTAAAATTCAATACAAAAAACCAAATAGCCAAAGAGGCACCTTGTTACCAAAGCCTATCTCAAAAGTGTAGATTTCATTATTAAAAATCGTACATGGTTAAAAGTAGCTAGTTTGGTAAGGGGTTGATTGACTTTGCCAATATTGACATTGACACATGGGGACACTATGTACTGATAAAATCTTATCTTCCTTTGGCTCCGACCATGACTGCTATGGTCTTCCAGGCCGTTTTGAGCTCCAGCCAGAAATTCCAGTGCTTGATGTAGTAGAGATCATACATCAGCTTCTGTCTGGCATCCTCGGCATTGGCACCGTAGGGGTAGTTGACCTGTGCCCAGCCGGTGATGCCGGGACGGACCAGGTGGCGTTCGTGATAGTAGGGGATCTCTTTTTCGTAATTCTCTACCAAGATATCCCATTCTGCCCTGGGGCCGAGCAGATGCATCTCTCCTTTGAGTATATTCCAGAGCTGTGGGAGTTCATCGATGCGTGTTTTTCTCATGGTGTGCCCCCAGGGAAAGATGCGGCTGTCATTTTCTCTGGTATAGGGGTCATGATAGGAGTCTTGGCGCATAGAGCGAAACTTGTAGCAGGTGAACTTCTTGCCGTTGATACCCACCCTTTCCTGCCTGAAAAAGATATCGCCGGGTGACTCCTTGCGGATGCGATAGACTGCATAGAGCATGAACGGCAGCGTGAAGAGCCCTATAGTGAGCACACCAGCATAGTCTACAAGGCGTTTTTGCATATACTGGAATGCGGTATAGGGCTTGATCTTTTCGAGGAAGGTGATGCTCGTCTGGTCTTCTGGGATATAACATTTGTGCAGGTACTGCTCCAAAAAACTCTCAGTACTGAGATAGTGTACGCCTCTGGATTCGAGTTTGACGAGATAGGTCAGCAGTGTATCGGGGATGCGCGCTTTTGTGTTGAGTACGATAAGAGATTTGGGGGAGTTGCTGAGAGAGTCTGAGATCCGCTTGGCTACCGTGCTGCTCTCTCTGTCTTGATAACTGATAGGGTCAATAGTATCAAAGCGGCGCTCCAGCGCTTCGCGTTCTCTGTGGCTAAACTCATGTTTGTCGCCTAGAATGATCATCGCTCTCTGTCTCCTCTAAGAAACTCTCTAAAAAATGCCAAAAAGATCGAGAGGATTAGTGCCGTGATGAAGCCTACGATCACAATAAGCGCTTTTTTGGGCTTGGCTGGGGCTGGGTTGGTATAGATGGGCTCGATGGTGCGGAAGCGGCTCATGGCCTCTGCTTTTTTGATCTCTGCAGAGGAGCGTTTCTGGAGGAGGTAGCCATAGAGCTTCTGGTTGAGGGTATAGTCGACGAGGATGGACTTCATCTCTCTCTCCTTGGTGGGAGCTCTGGTGAGTTTGTTGGCATACTCTTGCTGGAGCTTGCTGAGAGATCGTTGCCTGCTCCTGAGGGTTTTTTGGAGGTTGAGAAGATTGGAGTAGATCTTTTTCTTGATGATTCGGATCTGTGATCGGATGCTCTTGAGCTTGGGATAGGCGGGTTTGAACTCCTGTGCGAGACTGCTCGCTTCGAGCTGTAGTGTTTGGAGTTTCTGTATCAGTGAGATGGTGGGCTGGTCATTGAGCTCATTGAGTGTGGGTGCGATGGCATCGATATTTTTGTTTTTCTTGACAAAAACTATCAGTTGCCCAACGAGGTGTAGTTTGTACTTATTTTGGATGATCTTGTCGTCTGTGGATGCCTCTCCTCTGAGTAAGGTTTGGGCTTGGGTGCCGGGACTGAGGATCTTGTTTTTGGCCTTGTACTGCTCAAGGACAGTGGCATTTTTCCGCACTTTTGTCTCTATCTCTGAGAGCTGCTTGTTGATGGAGGCGAGCGTGATGTCGGCATCCTCTAGCTCGAACTGGATACTGCGCTTTGTATGGTTCTGGATCAGGGTCTGGAGGTAGTGCTCCGCCCTCTGCGGGAGTGTGTCTAGTAGGGTGATCGAGAGGAAGGGGTTCTCTTTGTCAACAGAGGCAGAGAGATTTTTGCTGATGAGCTTCTCGAAGATATAGCGCTTGTCTGTATTGAGCTTGATCTTGGCAGGGATAGCACCTTGCCTGTTTTTGTGCAGGGTCAGAATAAAGTCCTCTGTCTTGGCAGGCTTGTTATAAAGAAAGGTACCAAGTGTGCTGTTGGAGAACCTGCCGATAGAGAGCAGTCGGAAGCTCTTGGCGGAGATGGACTCGAAGGCGATCTCCATCCCTTGCTTTTTGTAATCATGTATCTTGAGGTCTGTTATGGAAATGGAGCAGTTGTTTTCTGGGAGCTCGGTGTATCTAAAACTCCCGTAGTCGTAATACTGAACGCTGTAGTCGACACTGTCCAGTACTGCCTCGTTGTCCTTGTACATTACCAGCAGGGCAGCATCTTTGCCAATGCTGCCTCTGCCACCGCCAGAGGAAAGTCCCAGGAGCGCACCTGCACCAGCCAGTGAAAATCCTTCCCTGTCTCCGGGCTTTGGTTTGACCTCTATGACGGTGGTGGTTTTGTAGTATTTTGGCATCCTGTAGGCGACCACAGCCGTCACAGCGGTGATCAGCAGAGTGATGAAAAAGATCGACCATTTGTATCTGCCGATAGTGGCGAAGAGTTCTCTGAGATCGATCTCATCCTCTTCTATCATTGGTTGGGTCGGAGTATTCTCTTGTCTTGGCATGATCATTCTCCTTAATTCGTCAGATCTTGGTATCTGACAAAAGGCAGCATGGCATCGGCTGCGAGCTTGAAAATCGGTGCGATATTGGTGCCGATGTCCTTCATGCTGCTGGGTGCCACATAGATGACATCTCCGGGTCTGACCATCATCGCGGTGTGGCTGAGCGAAGTAGGGTTGGTCAGGTCGACCAGTTCCAGCTTGGTGCCGCTGCCTTGCTTGCGCAGGATCATGATCTGCTCTTTTTGGGCATAATCGGAGAATCCTCCCGAGGTGGCGATCGCCTGTAGCAGTGA
>CAMZLC010000168.1 GCA_947311605.1 uncultured Sulfurovum sp. | reverse complement strand
GCCCATATCGCGTGTAAGCCTCAGTATCATCTTCATACGGTCGATATCGCACTGCGAATAGAGACGCATGCTGCCCTGGGTGCGCGAAGGCTTGACCAGCCCCTCCCGCTCATACTGACGCAGGGTCTGAGGGTGGATGTTGAGCATATTGGCCACCACTGAGATCAGATAAACAGGTTCATAATATCCTTGCATCAATACCTCCTACTCTGGTAGTTTTTCTTCACAGAGTTTTTTAAGATCCTCTGGCAAGCTGTCACTGTCAGGCAATACCACCTGCGCCACGAGATACATATTTCCCGTTGTCCCCTGCTTCCTGTTCTTAAATCCCTTCTCTTTGAGACGGAATTTTTGACCGTTTTTCGTATTTTTTGGTATTTTCAGCGTCACCTCTTTGTGCGGGGTGTTGACAGATATTTTTCCTCCAAACAGCGCCAGTTTGAGCGGCACTTCTATCTCCTTATAGAGATCGTCTCCTTTGCGCTCATACTCTGATGAGGGAGCCACCTCTACCTGAATGAGCAGATCACCCTGTTGTCCCTGATAGCTTTTTCCTTTGCCACGGACACGTAGTGTCTCTCCTGTTTTGATACCTGCGGGGATCTTGATATCAAATGTCTCTCCCGTACCGGTACTGACTTGGTGCTTCCCACCCAGCACGGAGGTGCCAAAAGGCACAGTAATGCGTGAATGTATATCCAGATCAGGCATGCCGAATCCCCCGCCTCCACCAAAGCCTCCAAAGCCACCGGCACCGCTAAATCCGCCACCACCACCGAACATTTGGCGCAAGATCTCATCCAGATCCACATTGGCACCCTGTCCTTGGGCAAAATCATGGAAATTCTGCCCGCCAAACATCTGATCGCCAAATTGATCATATTGGGATTTTTTCTCACTGTCGCTCAAGACCTCATAGGCGGCATTGATCTCTTTGAATTTTTCCTGTGCATCCGGATCTTTATTGATATCTGGATGGTACTTTCTGGCTAGTTTTCGATAGGCTTTTTTGATCTCATCCGCACTGGCACTCTCGCTAATACCCAGTGTCTCGTATAGACTTTTTGACATTTTCAATACTCCATAAACTTTTTTAAATCTTTTAGGGAGAGTATATCATAAACCTTGAGTCAATGTCAATCAAGGTTAAACTCTGCCATGCTTTAATGAAGAAAATGTCTCACGGAGGTGAAATAAAGTGCAATGCCGTGTGCATTGGCAGCCTCTATTACCTCATCGTCACGAATAGACCCCCCCGGCTCTATGATCGCCCTGACACCTGCTTCAGCGGCTGCATCGATACTGTCACGGAAAGGGAAAAAGGCTTCTGATGCCATGACCGCACCGGAGACATCCAGACCCATCTCTTTGGCTTTTTTGAGCGCACACTGTGCCGCATCGACACGGCTTGTCATCCCCATACCTACGGCTACCATGGCTGCATCTTTGACATACACCACACAGTTTGACTTGGTCAGTGCTGCCACTTTCCAGGCGATCTCCAGATCTTTCATCTCCTCTGCTGTCGCATCTAACTTGGATTTTTTTTCTGCACTGCTTACCTCATCCTTCGAGACGACATCACTGTTTTGATACACGAATCCACCATCTATATGCTTGAAGTCATGGCGATCCTTTGCCATCACCAATCGGGTTCCCCCCTGAGAGAAGAGCTTGAGACGCTTCTTCTTTTTAAACACCTCCAGTGCCTCGGGAGTGAAATCCGCAGCCATTACCACCTCCAGAAAGATCTCGTTCATCTTTTCGGCCAGTGTCACATCCACCACACCATTGACAGCAACCACGCCGCCAAAGGCAGAAACAGGATCACATTTAAGTGCCTCCATGTAGGACTCGATCAGGGTATTTTTCAATGCGAACCCGCAAGGATTTCCATGCTTGACGATACAGACTGCCTCTGCCTCGCCAAAACTTGAGGCGATCTTGAGCGCGCCGTTGACATCATTGATATTGTTGAATGAAGCCTCACCCTTCAGCTGCCTGAAATGATCTGAGAAGTGGGAGTCGAACTCGTAAAGAGCCCCCTTCTGATGAGGGTTTTCACCATAGCGCGTCTGAAAAGACTTCTTGCCGGTAATAAATTGATAGGCACCAAAACCATCATTGAATCTTGTATTCATATAGTTGGCGATTATACTGTCATAGGCTGCCGTATGCTCAAAGGCTTTGATCATCAGTGCACGCCGGAATGAGAGGGTATCCTCTTTGCTCTCCAAAGCAGACAGTACACTGTCGTAATCATGTGCATCCGTTACGATTAGTACATCGTTGAAGTTTTTTGCAGCACTTCGTACCATCGTAGGGCCGCCAATATCAATATTCTCGATGATCTCGTCGAAATCATCTGTTCGCTCAATCGTCGCCCCGAAAGGATACAGGTTGACACAGACCAGGTCGATCCCCTCTACACCTAACTCCTTGGCTTGTGCCATATGAGCGGCATCATCGCGCTTATAGAGGATACCGCCGTGCACAAAGGGATTGAGCGTCTTGACGCGTCCCTCAAAACACTCTGGAAACTTTGTCACCTCATCAATTTCAATCGCGCTGATCCCGACTTCATCTAATGCTTTAAAAGTACCGCCCGTGGAAATAATCTCCCAACCAAGCGCTTCCAATCCTTTGGCAAACGCCACGATACCTGTTTTGTCACTCACACTCAGTAATGCTCTCATGGGTTGATCCTACGCTATTTTTCAAAAGTATAGCGCAGGTATGGTTACAGAGAGGCGAACTCTAGCCGTTTTTGACGGCAGAGCCCAGATCCCACATAGGCAGGAAGATCCCCAATGCCATCAGCAGTACCAGGCCCGCAATGAAGAACATCATGATCGGCTCAATATAGGTTGAAAGGTTATCGATAATATCCTGAAAACGCATATCATAGTAATCTGTCACTTTCCCAAGCATGCTGTCGAGCTGACCACTTGCCTCACCTGCTTTGATCATCTGAAGTAGCATGTTTTCAAACAGGCCTGTCTGGTCAAAAGACTCTGCCAGACTTAGACCCCTTCCAATATTGGCGTTGACGGTAAGCAGCTTATCTTTGATATAGAGATTATCCACCATGCCCACTGCTGTCTCAAGAGCCTCGGATACTGGAATACCTGATTTTACCAATTCGCCGAAAACCAAGGTATATTTATGCATCGTAGAGAGAAATATAACCTTATTGATCAAATAGAATTTTGGATTCACCAAGAGCGTGTCTACCTTATATTTAAACGCTTTATTGTTTTTGTAGGTAAATATAAGTAGGTAGATAGCCGCGATCAGCCCTATAAGGATATAGAGTCCATAATTGGTCAATGCCCACTCTATCGCCAGAAGAATTTTGGTAGGCACGGGCAGTTCAGTATTAAATTTCTCAAAAATATCCCTGAATTTTGGCACAACTACCATAATAAGGATAGTGAAGGCGATTGCCATGGCCGTCAGTGTAATCAGAGGATAGCGAATCGCTTTTTTAAACTTCGCCACATTGTCACGAATGTTTTCCAATATATCTGCCAATTTGTGATAAGACTCCGGAAAGTTACCTGTACTCTCCCCCAACCTTGTCATGGCGATAGCCACATGTCCAAAATCATCGGTATAAGGGACAATGGCATCCGACATGCTTTTGCCTGCATTAATATCAGAACTGATGGTATGATAGATCTCTTTGAGTCTTTTGTTCTCTACATTCTCTGCGACATCCTCCAGAGTATCATGAATAGCAATCCCTGCATCTGTCATCACGGCAATCTGTCGAATCGTAGATATTTTTTGATCGATAGAAATCTTCCCTTTGGACATCTTGGAAAAATCTTTCATCATTTTAGAAAAGGTCTCTCCAACGGGAGCTGCAACTTCGCTGGTACCAACAACATTGGCGTTTGGCACCTCTTTTTTTGCGCGTAATGCTGCTTCTCTCTTGTTGCTTGCCTCAACAACATGATTGCTTCTTTTGCCTTTAGAAACCAGTGTTACTTTGAAATACATATTATAACCTTGCCACTCTCAGGATCTCATCAATCGTCGTTTTCCCTTCCAACGCCTTGAGCACACCATCTTCAAACATATTGACAAACCCCTCTTCTGTTGCTTGCGCGGTCATCTCTTCTTTTGAAGCGCCTGCTGCGATCATTCTTGACATTTGTTCGCTGATAGGAAGTACCTCTGAGATCATCTCTCTACCAAAATAGCCCGAATGTTGGCACTCTTTGCACCCTGCTCCCTTGTAAAAAGTGTAACTGCTCTGTTTTGGAAGGTATGCTTTGACATCTTCCATCACTTTACCTGTCAGTACGGTGGTAGTTTTGCAGTGTGGACATATCTTTCTGACCAACCTTTGCGCTTGGATCGCCACCAGTGCACCAGATACCAGATAACTCTCAATACCCATATCAAGGATCCTGGTGACCGCTGCAATCGCATCATTGGTATGGAGTGTCGAAAGCACCAGGTGACCTGTCAAGGCAGCCTGTATGGCTATTCTAAGTGTTTCTGTGTCACGAATCTCACCAATCATGATCTTGTCAGGATCCTGCCTGAGTATAGAGCGTAAGGCATCTGCAAAACTTAATCCTATGCTGGCTCTCACCTGCACTTGCTGAATACCTCCCATTTGATACTCCACAGGATCTTCTACCGTAATAATTTTATCTTTGATATCTTTGATCGCATTAAGCGCGCCATACAGTGTCGTGGTTTTTCCCGAACCCGTAGGTCCGGTAACCAGCACAATGCCATAAGGCACTTTAATACTCTCACTAAACTTATTGAAGCAGAGCTCGCTCATACCTGCATCTTCAAGACGAATCATTACTTTGGACTTGTCTAGTATTCTTAGTACAATGGATTCACCAAAAATAGTAGGGAGTGTCGAAACACGAAAGTCAAACTCTTTGTTGGAGACTTTTGCAGAAAACCTTCCATCCTGAGGCTTTCTTTTTTCTGCGATATCAAGATTGGAGAGCAGTTTCATGCGCGACGAAAGAGGGCTAAATATATCTTTGTCAAAAATAAAGCTTTGCATCAACATACCGTCTACTCTGGCTCTCACAAGACAGTTTTTTTCTGTTGCTTCGATATGGATATCACTGGCTCGCGAAATGATCGCATTCTTCAGAATAAGGTCAATGAGCTTCAAGACAGCAGGAGACTCTTCATCATTCTTCTCATTTCCTCCCTCTTTTAAGTCTTTTCGTATCTCATCAATCAGTCCCTTGATACTTTGGGTAATCTCAAGTCTTTGCAGATGTATGGATATTTTTTTAGGACTTGCCAACGCTACAGAGATAGGCTTGCGTGGGAAAAGCCGCTGTATAGCATCCTGCGCAGCCATGTCCAGCGGATCCTGAAAAGCAACCAAGATATTGAGATCTGTTTCTTCTATAGGCAGCACATTGTGTCGAATCAACTGCTGATAGGGCACCTTGCTAAAAAGATGCATATCAATCTCAACTTCATCCACATCCAGATAGGGAATATTCAGTGCATTTGCCACAGTACCAAAAACTGGATGCATATCGATGCCCTCAATGCCCTCGGCTCCCACCAATGTCAAAGCCCCTTGTCGTATTTTTTTTGCAAGGTATTTTTGCACTTTCTTTTCATCTAGGATTTTCTCATGGATAATATTTTCCAAAGATATTTTCTTAGGGGGTCTCATGCGCATAAGTCTCGCAACATCTTCTTTTTTGAGAAGTCCATCCTCCAACATAAGTTCTACTAGATTCACCATCTTTATACCTTTTAAAAGCTTTTGCCGCGTCTAATCTTGTCCATAAGATTTTTTGCTTTAGGGGAGTCACTTGAATCTAAAAAAGTCTTCAGTACCTTCAATGACTCTATTCGTTTGCCTTTTTTGGCCAGTGATTTTGCAAAAATAAGCCAACCCTCTTCTATTGTGTTGTCTAATTTATTGGTTTCAAGTGCCCACTTTTCAGATTTGCTATAGTCCATTTTATCATAATAGTACTTTGCTAGAAAAAGTGAGTCACTTTTGTCTTTGGCAAATTCAAAGCGATTTTCGATATCAACAGCGATGTCTTTACCGCCTCTTTCTCTAACCTGAATCAATATGTTTTTTCTTTTTGCTGGCTTATTTGTAGGTTTTGTAACAGTATCCTGAAAAATGATCTGCCCTACTTTTGGGCGCTCCTTATCCTGATTTGACGACAGAGAAGGTACCCCCGTAGACAAGATATCCAACTTTCCGACAGGTCTCTTTTTGTCCGTTTCGCCTCCTGGTCTGAGGGCAGAAGATACCTGCGCCTTCTTTGCGGAAGCAAGCATACTTGTATTGTTGTCCGATACATGTTCTTTAGTGCCCACAAAATACACAGCTGCTGCAATAATCAAGAATCCAAGAAAAAAGACCATCACCGGAAAAATGATTTTTTTGCGACGATAGCGCATCCATTGCTGCTCCAATTTTTCGACATTATACATGAATATATCCCAGTTTAATCGCTGCCATCTCTATAATTTTGGTCGAGAAACGCTGGTGGTCAATTTTTGAGGGATCATTCATATCATAGTATTCATAAATTTCAAAAATAGTGTAAAGAAGCTTATTTGTCTCCCTATAGTTCCCCAGTGCATATTTGTAAATCAGGGATATATGCTTGTTTCTGATTAAATTTGCTATTTCAAACTGGTTTGTCTTGAGTAACTTTTTATGGACAAAGGTTTTGAGTTCCTCTTTATTCGCATTTTTCAGTTCAATAGTTTCCCATATCCTCGATTGAAAATGTTCCTTTGCTATCAAGTCCTCATCGTCGGTCTTATGCAGAGAGATCACAAATTTTATCACGCCGCTGTCTGAAAGGATCCTGATCTCCTCCAGTATCTCGGTAGGGTACATTTGTGCTTCATCCAAGAGAATAATGATCTCTCTTTGTCCTTTATGATTGCGAAGATACTCTACAAAGGTTTCAAAATCTATGCTGGATCCTGCGGGCATCTCTTTTTTGGTAAGTACTTTGAAAAGTTTAGCAAAAAACTCTCTCTTGCTTGTCATGGGCGTATCAAAAAAATAAAGTTCTTTCTGCTTTTTTTTATTTTGATAGACCCTGCTGAGCAATAAACTTTTCCCCGTACCGGGGCGACCAAAGATAAGTACCATTTTTAATGACTTATCCAGACTATGAACCAACTGGTCATAAGTGAGCTGATTACTCTCTAGGTCGATAAACTCTTCCACGTTTATTTCGTCAACAAAAGTATCTTTCGCCCGCGTATACCTACTCATTATCTCAATCGTCTATATCCAAGATCTTTCAATGAAAGATTGCGGTTGTTCTTGATGATATGTGGTGTAATAATAATCACCAACTCTTCTGTCTGTTCTATTTTAGATTCTCTCTTGAAGGCATATTCCAATAGGGGAATATCTCCAAGCAGTGGTACCTTGTTCACTTTTGTGCCCGTAGTTTTAGTAATGAGGCCGCCCAAGATAGCATGGTTTCCATCTTTGACTTTAATCACTGAAGCAATTTGTCTTCGAACCAGGTCAGGCGGCATGGTGCGTGTACCATCTCCACCTATAGGCGTCAAGGTCTCGGTAATGGAAGGGTTTATCTTCAATGTGACCATGCCTCTGCTGTCAATCTCGGGTGTAATATCCAGCAAAATACCTGCGAATACAGAATCTATACGCTCTCCCTGGGTAGAGTCCCCGTCTTTTTTAGTAGCTGTTTTAAGCTTATAGAAAAGCTCTTTTCCCACAGAGATCAATGC
>CAMZLC010000167.1 GCA_947311605.1 uncultured Sulfurovum sp. | reverse complement strand
CGAACTCTTCGGGGCGTATCCAGCCCTCGACCAGGCACTCCATCATCCAGGCCAGCGTGCCGCCGATCGAGATCGCGTCAAAGCCCAGCATATCGGCATGGTGGTTGAGGTTTTCCGCTGCCCTCTGGTCAAAGATACCGCAAAGCGGTCCCATGGTCTGGTAGGGCTCATAGTCTTTTTTGAATTTCCCATGCATTTTTTTGCAGACGGTGACACAGGGTTCTCCACAGTTTTTGTGCGCTTTTTTGTCCTTGGTGGTCTCTTCGTTGAACTGTTTGAGGTAGTGGTCGAGGATAAACTCCTCATGGATCTTGACACGCTGTGCTTCAGTCATATAGATACTGCGGTAGTTGAACGAGAACATACTGCCCTTGAGTGTGGTGAAGTTCACACCCAGCGTACCGCCGGTCTGGAGCTTGGGGTCAAATTTGTATTTGGTGGTGGCATCGAGGTCTTTGGCGTGCAGCTTCATATCATACTTCTCTTTGAACCACGCATCTGCTGTTTTTTTGTCTCTGAAGTCATCATCGACAAAGGAGCCGCCGTAGATGATCGCTGCGATACCGTGCTCCTGGAGCATTTTGCTCCCAAAACCGCCCCTGCCTGCCCAGGTATCGACATAGGTCAGCTCTCCCTTTTTGATAGGCACAGAAGCGATCGAGCCAAAGTCCGTATGCAGTGCAGAGGGCCCTGTGGCCAGTACCCTGGGATCACTGCTGTAGCGATCTCCGAAGCGATCGAGCGCATACTGCATCAGTGCATAGATGCCTCCTCTGCCCTCTTTCCATATCTGCTCTACATCTATGGGGTGTATGCCCACCTGGATATCTCCGGTACCGTTTCGGTTGAGATAGAGTATGGAGGGGGTGGGTGCCTTGCCCACGAGCGAGAGCATATTGATCCCCAGATTGTGAAATACCAGTCCCGCACCTCCCATGGAGGAGATATAGAAGCCGTCCCAGGCAGGGGAGTTGCCTGTGAAGATCAGTCTGTTGGAGCCAGGGAAGATAGACCCAGCCAGCAATCCGGTACCGATATTGAGGCTGTTGTAGGTATCGCTTAGGTGCATCCCCAGATCAACAGGACCAAAATACTCCCCGATCTTGAAGCGGTCCACACGGTAGTAAGTACTTGCCATATCTACAAAAAGGACTTTTTGATTGTTTTTCATCTGCTCTCCTTAGTTTATAATAAGATCATAACATTATAATGTTTAGAAGAGCATTATAATGTTATGATTTTTTGGAGAGAATCCAAAATTTAGATTTAAGATACAAAAAAACAGAAAGTAATCTTTGCCCAAGATACTCCATAGAGCATCTTGGTGAAGGGTAGTTCTCTTACGCTTCTTTGTAATCCAGCTTCAGTAGCCCACTTTTGAGCATCGCATACAATACGCCGAAAAAGACAAAAACGACGAGATTGATCAGGGCAGCCAATGCATAGAGCTCCTGTGAGACACCGTGGCGCAGCGAACCCCATGCCAGTGTAGGGAGGGTGGGTGTGGCACCGAGGTTGTAAAAGGATATCTCGAGATTGTTGAATGCCAACAGAAAGGAGACGACAAACGCCCCAAAGATTGCCGACCATATGAGAGGGAAAGTAATCTCCTTGAAGACTACTTTTGGGGTGGCACCAAAGACCATGGCAGCATCATCCAGTCGCCAGTCGTATCGTGCCAGCTGTGCCAGTACGACCAGAAATGCAAATGCTGTCGCGTAGGTGGCATTGGCAAGGATAGTTGAGCCTATATTTCCAGAGAGTCCCAATACATTTTTGTTAAACATCAGGCTGGAAATACCAATGATCACATGAGCGATAAAAAGAGGGGAAAGAAACAATCCCGTCATGATCATTCTGCCCTTTACATGATATTTCAGGATAGCAATCGTAGCCATCGTAGCCAATAGACTGGCAAGGGCTGCAGTACCTATGCCGATAATAAGACTGTTTTTAAGGCCTTCTCGATAGATCTCATCATGCCATAAGCTGGCATAGTGCTCCAGTGTGAAGTCTGGTGGAAAAGGCCACACACCATTGGTTTGGAATGAGACATAGACGATATAGACGATAGGCGCATAGAGAAAAATATATAGCAGAATCAATGTGCCAAGTTGTAACCGTTTACCTAGTGTACTTTTCATAGTCTAGCCCCTCCTTTGATGGAAATTCCTGATCTCCGAAGATCTCCGACCAGTCTCCAGACAACCAGAAGAACAAGAATAGAGACAAAGAAGAGTACCACACCCATAGCGGATCCCAGCGCCCATGTGCCAGTCGAGCCAAATTGATTGGTAAGAATATTGCCATAAAGTGCCCCGTTGGGCCCTCCTAAAAATTTAGAAGTGATCGATGAAGCCAGCGTAGGAACAAACACCAGCACCACACCAATAGCGGTACCTATTTTATTGAGAGGCCAGGTAATCTCCCAAAAAGCTGACCAGGATTTTGCGCCATTGACCTTGGCCACCTCTAGAAGATCAAAATCAAAGTTCAGTAGCGAAAGGTAGATCGCCAAAACCATAAAGGGTACCCATAGGTAAGTCAGACCGATTGCACTAGAAGTATTGCTATACATGAGTGCTTCAATCGGCTCTATCCCAAAATTATTGAGTGTCATATTGATCAAGCCCAGGGGTCCAAGTATCTGTTGTAGTGCTGTGACTCGGAGCACCTCTCCCGTTAAAAAAGGTGCCGAGGTAAGCAGTAAAAGTATGATTTTGTACTTACCACCGTAGCGTGCTATAAAAAATGCTATGGGCCATGAGAAGACAAGGCTTACCAACGAGACAACTGTAGCCATAACCAGCGAACGCATAAGAAAGGTTAGATAAGTCTTGTCTGTCAATAGCCGTATGTAGTTGTCGAGGTTCCAATCAGCAATCATGGTGTAGCTCTCCGTCCTCCAGAAGCTGAATACAAGAATGGTGATGAGTGGCACAAGGAGGAAGATAACCAAAAACAGCGCGCCCGGGCCAGAGAGCCGCCAGAATATCTTTTGATTCATGATGGATCCTTCGGTGGAAGTGGAAAGGCGTCGGCCACCTGCGGATCCCAACTGATACTGATACGATCCTTTGCTTTTATTTGGGAAAGTGTGCCGCTGCTTGCAATGATCTCGTTGCCCTCTTCGATATCCAGGATGTAGTCGATGTATTGACCTTTAAAAATTTTATCCAGCACCACACCACACGGTGCATCAGGATTCTCTTCTACCTCCATACGAATTCTTTCGCTTTTGATATAGCAGATCGCCTGATCACCAGCCTTGAGTCCATTGTGTGCCCTTGCCTGAATGGTTTTTCCATGAAATGTCATAGTGGCAATGCCATCTTGAACCGAAGCCACTTCTGCCTCTATGCTGTCTGCTGATCCTAAAAATGAGGCGACAAATTGTGAATCTGGGTCATGATAGAGAGAGAATTTCTCTCCCACCTGTTCCATTTTTCCATAATTCATAATGGCGATGCTGTCAGACATCGTCAATGCTTCTTGCTGATTATGCGTCACATAGATAAAAGGGATTCCTAGCTCGATCTGAAATCGGCGAATCTCTATCTCCATCTTTTTTCTCAACTCCAGATCCAGGTTGGCAAGTGGCTCATCCAGAAGCAGCAGAGAGGGCTTGGAGACCAGACCGCGTGCCAGAGCGACACGCTGCTTCTGTCCGCCTGAGAGCTGGTAAGGGTACCGATTTTCAAGCCCCTCAAGCTGGGTGAGGTGAGTGATCCACTTGAGGTTCTCATCCTTCTCTTTTTGGGATGCACCCTGCATCTTGAGCGGAAAGAGAATATTTTCAGCCACTGTTTTGTGTGGAAAGAGGAGAAAATCCTGAAAGACCATACCGATACCCCGCTGATAGGGTGGGGCATGGGTGACGTCTTTGCCATTGATAATGACCTGTGAGCCTTCGTTGGGCTCTTCGAGTCCGGCTATGATGCGTAGCATGGTGGTTTTCCCAGACCCTGAAGGTCCAAGCAGAGAGAAGAATTCTGTCTGATCTACTTCGATATTGATATTGTCTGCGGCAATGACTTTGCCATAATTTTTGGATACATTTTTAAGTTCCAGTACGATGCCCATGGGGTGCTGCCTTTGTGATTAATTTACTGTATTTTGTGGAGAGTCTATGTATCTTCATTTGAAGACACATAGACTCAGTTGAATATTATGATGCCTCTACTTCAGACCAGATTTTCTCCCACTTTTCTGGTGAGCTCGGTACATCAAACTGATGAAGATCCCTGATGGACTTTGTCTCATTGAGAAACATGGACTCCACATAGCGCTGCGGGATCAGCTTGCGCACATCTACCGTAGGCGACCAGCCGACATCTGTAGCGATGATCGCCATGTTTTCCGGCTTGAGTCTCCAGTCGATCCACTTGTGTGCCAGATCAAGCTTTTCAGAATCCGTGACACCCGAGGTGATCGCCCAGGTATCAACCCATCCCAAGCCTCCCTCTTTGGGGTGAAGCACATGCTTCATGTTGAGTTTGGACTTGTGGTCAAGTTTATCAAAATGGATACGCCTGTAGATACCAGACCATTCAGGAGATGCCCATACGATCTGAGCACGCAGGAGTCTTTCGAGCGTATCTTCATCGTTCCAGCGGGTGACCAGCAGCTTCTTCTGTTTGATGAGTAGCTCTTTGGCACGCTGGAGTTCTGCATCGGTGAGGACATAGGGGTTGAAAGATTTTCCATCTGGTCTAGGCTTGTTTTGTGTACCCATCTGATGTGTTGCAAGGATACCAGCCAGTGCAATATTCTCTTCAAAACGGGCACTAGTAGAGATATGTTTGGCGTATTTTTCATTGAAGAGCATTTCAAGACTGTTTGCATCTTCTGGCGCTACTTTGTCTGTATTGACGGTGATGCCGTAGCCTCCCCAGCAGTTGGGCGCTGCGATCATTTTGCTGCCACCTTCTTCTTGAAGTAGCTTATAGTTCGGCGCCTTGAAGTCGTCAAAGACATACTGCATGTTACTTAGTTTGTCGTAATTGACGGCTTGCGTCAGACCCTTTTTGGCATAGAGTCGCGGCCAAAATCCATCAGCCATGACCAGATCGAAGTCTTTGGTACCACCGTTATTCAGCTTATTGTATGCTTCTGAATTGCCATCGAAAAAGCTTGACGAGACTTTGACGCCATATTTCTTTTCAAATCCAGAGACGATGGAGTGCACATTGTAGTGCTCCCAGCCCAGCCATCTGAGTTCGAGTGTGGCAGCTTTGGCATTTGCAATGTGGGGGAAAGAGAGTCCTACGGCTGTCGCACCGACACCCTTAATGAAATTCCTTCTTGAGATTTTTCCTTCTTGAGATTTTTCCATGATTGTAATCCTTTTTTCTTGTGTGGCAGTAGATAAACTGCTGGTTTTTATTTGGTCAGATATGTGACAACGCTCTCCTGTGTGCTGGCAATTTTTCCTCCTTTTTCTCATGTGTTAGTACAAAACAGTGTCCGTAATCATAGCACAAAGTGAGCAATAGTGTCAAATAGATTCAAAATAGTTGCTATTTCCTTCCTGTTTCTTGACATGTATTTGGAATATCAATACAATATACCTATTCAAATCAAAAAGTGTAGGAAGCAGATGAAAGCTGTAGCAATTGATCAGGGAACCACATCAACCAAATCGCTTCTTGTCGATCAGACAGGTGAGATGAGACTAGTATTTCAAAAAACCCATCAACAGATCACCCCCAAGCCAGGATGGGTGGAGCATGACCCAGAGGAGATCTATGCCCATATCCTGCTGGCTCTGGAGTCTGCAGGTGTTGTGGATGCCATAGGGTTGAGCCATCAGGGAGAAACGATCATAGCATGGGACGCAGAGAATAAAAAGCCTCTCTATAATATGATAGTATGGCAGGATCAGCGCACAGCGCAGAGAGTCGAGGAGCTAAAAGAGAAAGGGCATGGGCCTGAAGTCCTGGAGAAGACTGGACTCCCCCTGGACTCCTATTTTCCTGCAAGTAAATTTGCCTGGCTGCTTGAGAATGTTGATGCGGTTCAAGAGGCATATAACTCTGGTCGTTTGCGAATAGGTACGAGTGAAAGTTTTTTTATAGATAGGTTGACGGGCGAGTACGGTACCGATTACAATTCTGCCTCTCGTACTTCTCTGCTGAATGCCAAAACTCTGGAGTGGGATGAGTCGCTCTGCAGGATCTTTGGAGTGCCCATAGAGCTACTGCCTCCCATCCAACACAATACTGGGGTTTTCGGATACCGCATACTGCATGGGAAAAAAGTGCCTATCACTGCGGTGATGGTGGATCAGTTTGCAGCCGTGTATGGTCATGGATGCCGTAGAAGTGGAGAGACCAAGGTGACATTCGGTACAGGAGCCTTTTTGCAAACAATTACAGGAGAAGAACTGGTGGTGGATCCACAAAAAAAACTCTCCTCGGCACTCTTCTGGAAGCTGAAGGGAGAGGCGCCCCTGTTTGGTATGGATGCGGGGGTGTACAATGTGGGATCAGCTATCGACTGGGCAAAGAATCTGCAACTCTTTGAGAGTTATGAGGAGATCAACACATTTGATGAGGGAAGTGCTATAGAAAAAGGTATTGTCTTTGTGCCAGCCCTGTCCGGTCTCGCCTGCCCCTACTGGGACAGAACTGCGAGCGGTACCTGGACAGGATTATCTCTGGAGACGAGTCGCAGGGATATGGTGCAGTCTGTACTGGAGGGGATAGCATTTCGTGCTGTTGATATCCTTGAGGAGATGACACAATTTGTACCACTTGGTGAGACCATATCCATAGACGGAGGTCTGGCGGCAAACCCTTACTTTGTGCAGTTTCTGGCAGATGTTTCGGGGAGGCAGATCTCTATTCCGGACAACCATGAGCTTACGGGTTTTGGTATTGGAGTTTTGGCACTCAGGGGATTGGGAGTAGAGCAGCCGCTCCATATCTCCGATAGAAAAAGTCTGGTCAAGCCCCATGCAGTAGAGAGAGAGGCCTGGAGAGCAAGGTTTGATGCGGTGTTGCAAAAATCAAGAGGGACACGCTAGGAGTCTATCGGACTTATGCTTCATTGGCTGCAAAATGCATGCTTTTGTCCTATTTTCGACTCCTTTTCGTTAAATAGCATGGCTATTCGCCTCAAACGAGCCAAAAATATGCCTAAAAGTGTGCATTTTTCGCTTCAATGAGATAAGCCCGACAGACTCCTAAGTTTTCTACTGCGGCAGCAGGATGATCTTGTGCTGGTACATGTCTGAGCGGATCACGATATCGGAGTACTCGGTGGGCTGGTGTGCTTTGTCGTAGGAGAGGCGCTTGAGTGAGAGCAGGGGGGTGTGTGGCGGGAGATTGAGCTGTTTGGCGTGCTCGGCGGTGGCTGCTTTGGCCTCTACGGTCTCCTCGGCATAGTGGAAGGTAATATCATACTGTTGGGTATAGAAGCTGTAGAGGGATTCGATCGTGAAATGCTCCTGCAGACCGGGTACCTTCTCGATGTCGATATAGTTGAGCATGACGGCAAAAGGCAAGCCGTCGAGTGTCCTGTAACGCTTGATGCAGAGCAGGGTGTCGCAGTGCAGCAGCTCCTTGACATGATGCGCCTCGGTGATCTTGATATACTCAATGGATTTGGTCTGTAGATCGTAGTTCTGTTTTTCAAGTCTCTGGGTCAGCGAGCCGATGATATTGGCCTCATAGAGAATCTTCTGCTCCTGCACAAAGGTGCCTTTGCCTTGCTTTTTGACCACAATACCTTCGCGAGACAGCTCTTCGATCGCCTTGCGTACAGTGATGCGACTGACACCGTACTGTGCCTCGATCTCCCCTTCTGAGGGGAGGAGGTCGCCTGCGGTGTAGTTCCTTTTGATCTCCTGCAGCAGATACTCTTTGAGCTGGTAGTAGAGAGGGATGCCGTTTTTGCTAAACATGAAATACTCCTAAAGTACTATTATAGCATGATATTCCAGAAAATAAACATTATTATGTTATAATGAATTATGAAAAAAAGAACCAAGATACTGGCGACCATAGGGCCAGCAAGCAACAGCAGCGCAGTCATAGAGAAGATGATCGGGGCAGGTGCTGATCTCTTCCGTCTCAATTTCTCCCATGGTAGTCACGAGGAGCATTTGGAGACCCTGCAGAAGATACGAAAGATCTCCAAAAAACTTCATATCACCGTAGGCATCCTACAGGATATCTCAGGCCCCAAAGTGCGCATTGGGGAGCTTGAAAGTGCTTTTGTGCTCAAAAGAGGGGACAGGCTTATCTTTGTCCGGGATGAGACGGTAGGCTATCAGAGTGAGAGTGGTGCCTATGTGGTGAGTATCAACTACCCCGCCATACTGGCGCGTATCAAAGTGGGGGAGCATATCTACCTCTATGACGGTACGATACGGGCACGCGTCGTCTCTGTGGCAGACCGTGTCGAAGTGGAGATCGAAAATGACGGCATACTGACCTCCAAAAAGGGCGTGAACTTCCCCAATACCGAAATAGGTATTGATGTCTTGACGGAAAAAGACAGAAGAGATATCGCCTGGGGGATCGAAAACAAAGTGGATCTCTTTGCGATCTCTTTCGTGCAGAATGCGGAGGATATCAAGCGGGTACGCAGACTGCTGGAGGGCTATGAGGGAAAGATCATCGCAAAGATCGAGAAATTTGATGCGATTACCTATATAGACGAGATACTCAAGTACTCTGACGGATTGATGGTGGCGCGGGGTGATCTGGGTATCGAAGTGCCCTATGCAGAGGTACCCGTACTGCAAAAAATGCTCATTCGCAAAGCCAACGAGCATGCCAAGCCGATCATTACGGCGACACAGATGCTGCTGAGTATGACACATAGCCGTACTGCGACGAGAGCCGAGGTCTCCGATGTCGCCAACGCGGTGCTGGATGGTACGGATGTGGTGATGCTCTCCGAGGAGAGTGCAGTAGGAGATGATCCTGTCAATGTGGTCAAGACCATGGCAGGTATCATACGAGAGACAGAGAAGGTCTACCCCTTCAGGCGCAAAGAGATATGGAAATCGTATGGCAAAAACGACATCATCGAGCGTTCCGTGGTCAATATCGCAGACAAAATGGATGCTACAGCCATCCTCTCTTTGACCAGCTCCGGCTGGAGTACGGTCAAGCTCTCCCGTTTTAGACCTGAGACAAAGGTCTATGCCTTCACCCACAAGAGAAGACTGCTCAATCAGCTCTCTATGCTCTGGGGAGTGGAGCCTGTCGGCAAGATCCAGGTGCTGCCCCCCTCAAAAATGATACAGGCCATTCTGCGCGCACTAGATAAAGCAGGCAAACTTGACAGAGAGGGGCTTTATATCACCACGATCGGCTATCCTGCAGGGGTACCGGGATCAACCAATACGATCAAGATACTCAATGCCTCGGAGATAGAACACTATCTAAAATTAAAGTAAAAAAGAATATTATTTTTTAATATTAATTGTGCTAAAATGCTCCTATGATGATAACAGGTGCAACCATGATCAAACGACTTTTGTTGGCTTCTCTTCTATGCGGCGGCACGCTTTGGGCTCAGGGATATTTTAGCAACCATGAAGATATCTGCAAAGAGACCGTAGACCACTACTGTCCCAATGAGCCGGAAGTGGTCAAGAACCTACAGGTGGCTCTGGCTTCTGACCCGAAACTCCATAGGGTGATCGCTATGGATGGGATCTTTGGGGAGAATACTCATGAGGCGATCATTGCCTTCCAGAAGCAGCACAAAATCGAGCCGGCTGACGGCTGGGTAGGCAGAGGTACCAAGCAGAAGTTGGATGAGGTCTATGCGATGCATCCCTTTGCCTTTATGCGACACGGTGATCTCTGCGAGGAGGCGGAGGGGCAGGAGTGCCCCAATGAGTTTGAGACGGTACGGAACTTCCAGATCGTGATGAATTTTGACAAAAATATGAGTGTAGATCTGGATATGGATGGGCTCTGGGGCAAAAATACCATGGCAGCCGCGACCAAAATGCAGAAGGTGTACCATATGGTGCAGGTGGACGGCTGGATCGGCAAAGGCTCCAAGAGACTGCTAGACAAGCTCTCCGGCGGACTGCTCTTTCCTCAGGTTCCCAAAAAATACCGACAGGTCAGAATAGGAAAGATTCCTACCCGTACAGGAAGTACCGGTGCCAGCAAGCGTGTCAGGACAGGCAGCTACGCCGCCTTTAAACGGCGCAGAGGCTACCCCAAAAGCTTCGCGGTGTATCGCAATGACAGACTACTGAAAAAAGCAGCCAGAGGCCGGACAAAGATTGTGATCGACAAAAGCCAGCAGCGTATCAAGCTCTATGTGGGTAGCGAAGTGGCTATCGACTCCCCTTGTACGACAGGTGCCAGACGAAAGCTGGAGCCAAATACCAGAAGAATCTACAACAAGAGCACCCCAAGCGGAAACTTCCGCATCACAGAGAAGATCGCAGACAAGCGCTCTACGATCTTTGGGAAATTGTACCGAAATGGCAGAATGGTCTGGCGTGGGGACCGCCGCAAGTATCATGGTCCCAAGGCCAAATACATAGGTGCTTCACTGAAAAATTGGATGCGTCTGACCAGTTCGGGTATCGGTATTCACGGCAGCAAGTATGTCAAACGCTACCCCGCCACCAACGGCTGTATCCGCGTACCGTACAATGTAGTGAACAAGATATTCAAAGCAGCCAAGAAGGGTACACCTGTCAAGATTGTGCAGTAGTGATTTTCTGTGGGAGGGGTGATCTTTATTTGAAGTTACATTCTCTTTGTTTTGAGTGGTTTGATTATACAAACGAGGAAATATATTGCCAAAACTAACTGCTTCAATCAAATGATTATAATTGGACTTGATAAGGTGGTTTAGGATAAAATGAGTTATGATGAAATATTAGATACGGCTTGGGATGACGAAGTTTTTATATATGTTTGGCTATGTAATAGGAAAGAGATTTTGATTATTTTTAGAAAAATTATTTATTACAGCACTTTTTTATTCTTTGTGTGGGGTGCAGTGGTGATGGTTGTAACCTCTGAGGTTCCAAGTTTAGATCCTGAAGGGTTAAAGGTTTCACAAACTGCTGCTATTTTTAGCGCACTGGTTGTGCTGTTTGGTGCGTATTATCTTTACATACATACGGAAGCTCCAAAAGAAAAATCAAAAAATGAAACTATTGCAAAACCATTAACCAGCATAGACAAAATCCCCCATGATGATAAAGAGTGGATAGAGGAGATAAAGCTTCGCAAGAAAAGAGGCGACAAGATTATCGCCTATAGCTCTAATGGTTCAGTAGCCGCCAGACGCAAAGCTAGAGCGTTAGGGATCGAGGAGTGCTTTGTGGAGTTTTTGAGTGAAGAGGAGATCAAGGAGAGGAGAGGGTGGTGAAAGATGATTAAAGCACTTTTAAAGCTGTTTGTTGTATATGTCTCCTACCTTCTTATGAAGCTTGGGTATGCACTTTATATTGGAGAGGCCAAGTATTGGTGGTCTCATATGGCAGCAGGCGATGATTATGGCTCTCAGTTTGAGAGGACACTTGGTGCTATTCCAGCATTTACTGTTGGCTTATTTCTGCTTTTCCTTGTGATCAAGAGTGTATATATTCAGCAGACAAATAAAGTAGCCAAACTTATAAAAAGAGGAAGATATTGCTGGAGAGAGAGCAATGGTAAAGATCCGTATTGTTGCAAATGCTATGACGAGCAAAACAGACTTAGCAAATTGATCTCTATAGACGGAAAATACTATTGTCCCAAGTGTGATCACGCTACTATCTATTTCGCATCAAGAGGAATAAGCGATGAGAGCATTGATGCTTTTTTCAAGGCGGGTGAAAAAGATACTGAAAGCAAAGATTTGATATAAGGCATTATCACATAAGCTCAGCAGTAACAATAAGCTAAAAAACATCTCGAAAACCTATATACTACAATACCCACAAAGCTGGCAGTAGATTATGTGGATAGCATTAGCTCCAGCTATATTGGCACATTATGCTATTATGACAAATGAGATCAATAGAATTTTAGGAAAAAGATGAGAATTTTTGATAGTGTAAAATAAAGTTCGCAATTTTCATTTATGATACTCTTTCAAAGAAAGAAAATGGAGAGTAAAATGAAAATAAGCGAACGAGAGTTGTTTCAACATGTGATGATGGGTTTTATGATG
>CAMZLC010000166.1 GCA_947311605.1 uncultured Sulfurovum sp. | reverse complement strand
ATGTAGATGAAGAATTGGCTAAAGAGTTAATAGACCATTCATATGAACTTGTTTATAAATCTTTGACAAAGAAGCAGAGGGAGGCATTGGGATAAAGTTCGCAATCCAAGAGTAGTTTCGACCTGTAAAATTTTTACAGAGATTTTTTAAAAAAGAGCTATGGTCTACTGAAAATCGAATGTTTAAAAAAATCTCATGCCCAATTTGTCGAAATAGCTAAATTTTGGTCGGAAATATCAAATTTATTTGACAAAGCAGGAGATACAAAAGATATAAAATATATAAACCAAGCATCAGAGATTTTGGTAAAATTATCTGGAAAAGAGAAAAAAGCGATGGAGCAGTTGGTTGGTATAAATGGTTAAAAATCAAATATTTTATACACTCTAATGCATTGTCCATAATGTGCTACAATAGGTAAAATAAAAGGATAAATGATGAAAAAAATGACCCAAGAGAGTAAAACCATATACGGTCTTAAAGTAAGAACAAAAAATGAAGATGAGATGAACCCTCAAACAGCTAAGATAGGCAAAATGTGGGGTGAGTATTTTTCAAGTATTGCTCCCACTTTACCACAAGGAACAGAGGCGTATGGTGTTTATGCTAACTATGAATCAGATGCTTTTGGTGAGTTTGATGTCTTTGCAGGTAGTGTTGTGGAGAACGCAACATTAGAAAAAGTGACATTGGAAGCAGGGAACTATTTGTGTTTTAAGGCAGATGGCGAGTTACCACAAGCCGTCATAGATACTTGGGGTGAGATATGGGCATATTTTGCTGATGAGAATTGCAAAGAGAAGAGGGCATTTACAACAGACTATGAACTCTATCTGAGTGAGAGTAAAACTGTAATTTATATCGCTATAAAGGATTAAAAATTCAAGATTACCTAAAAGCAACAGATATCATTGATTATCATCAAATAAGTGTTCAAGACCAAGCACATAAACTCTCGTTTGCTTGCAAAGATGACGAAGAGATAGCCAGGGCTTGTTTTGAATTTGTGCGTGATGAGATCAAGCATAGTGGGGATTATCCCAGTGATATTCCTACTACCCGTAAAGCGTCAGAAGTGTTGGAGTATCAAACGGGATGGTGTTATGCCAAGGCTATTTTATTGGCAGCATTGCTTCGTGCCAATGGTATCCCCACTGGATTTGCCTATCAGAGGTTGAGCTGTTCAGAGTATAAGAAGGATATCTATTGTCTGCATGGGCTTAACTGGATCTATCTCAAAGAGCATGGCTGGTATCGGATCGATGCAAGGGGCAATAAAGAGGGTGCTGATGCACAGTTTACACCGCCAGATGAAAAATTGGCATTTGAGACAGGTGAGGGTGAGTTTGACCTGCCTGAAAATCTTTGTGATCCTCTGCCTGAAGTAATAGAAGCGTTGCAGAAGTATAAGAGTTATGATAAGATGATTTGTCACTTTCCTGATGTGAGATGTGTATAACTAGAGGAGGGAGATAAATATTTGAGAAGAGGGGGAAGAAGTGTGTGTATCGGGTGGTGAAGAGATAAGAACATAAGATTGCCGAAATGAGGATCAAAATAAAAACTAGACCAATCAGTCTACTCTAAGCAGTAAACTCCTATACTGGTAAATCAAACGGTCCAGAAGGAGCCCCCCAATGTTTATCATAGATCCCAAGCCAAACCGCGAGATGCAGATCATACTCCGGGGTATCAAAATGAAGCGGGGAGAGGTGCCGCCTCACTGGAAGCTCTACGCGGGCATCAATCCTGTGCGCTTCAAAATGTTTATGGAGGAGATCAACTATCTCTCCGGCCATACGCACATCGATCCGGATCTTTTTGCCTTTTTGCGCTATGTGACTGCGTGTATGCATGGATTTGGCTATTGTGAGCGGTTCAATCATGCCTATCTGCTGAGCAGAGGGTACACGTCGGAGCAGCTTGATGCCGTGGCGGCTTCACGGGAGGCACTGCCGATGGATGCACGGCATGGTATGCTCTTTGTCGCCGCACTGGATGCTATGGAGGATCCGGCGGGACTGACGGCAGGGGTGCTGGAGACGCTGTATCGTGCGGGTTGGAGTGATGCGGATATCTTCGATGTGCTGGACCATGCGGCATTTCTGTTCAAGTTTCACAAGATTCTGGAGGCATATCTGGCATGAATGTTCTGGAGATACCCTTTGTGAAGCATATAGGCATGGCGTATGCGGCGGATGGTGAGCTGCTACTGCCAAGCAGCGCGTGTATGCACAATCATGTCGGTACCATGCATGCTGCCGCACTGTTCGCACTGGCAGAGACGCAGAGTGGGCTCTGTCTACAGGCACTCTTTGCGGGAGATTCGCCACCCGCCGTACTGCCTCTACTGAGGAGTTCAGCTGTCAAATATCATGCGCCGGCAAGTACTACGGTACACGCCACTGCTTCGGTCAGTTCAGAGGGAAAGGAGCGATTCGTCACTCGATTAGAGAGAAAGGGAAGGGCGACGGTTACTGTCACGGTGACCTTATCAGACGATACCGATACGTTGGTCATGTCTGGCGAGTTTAGCTGGTTTGTGCAAAAAATTGATTAGCTAAGATACTCCACTATTTCTTCCAGTGGTAATCTCAGTTGTGTTGATTGCGCATCGATCCTGTATCCAAATGGCAGGATCAGCGCTACCTGCCATTGCGTGGTATCCAGTGCCAAAACATGCTCGATCTTCTCTTTTTCAAACCCTTCCATGGGACAGGAATCTATGCCGATACTGGCAGCTCCGGTCATCATATTGGCAGCAGCGATATAGCATTGTCTGGCTGTCCAGGCATATGTTTTTGCATCACTGCTCAACGTATCGCTGAGGTGTGTGCTGTAGCGCTTGAGATAGGCCTCTATCTGTTCTGGCGGCAGGGGTCGTCTGCCAAAGCGTTTCGCAGGGATGCCGGAGGAGGGTCTGACGCTTTCGATAGCCGCCAGTATCACAACGAGATGTGAGCAGCTGGTGACCTGTTGCTGATCCCAACAGAGAGGGCGCAGCTTGGTCTTGAGTTCCGCATCGGTAATGACCAGAAACCGCCACGGCTCCTGTCCAAAAGAGGAGGGTGACCTGCGACCTGCCTCCAGGATAAATGTCAGCTCCGATTCGCTGATCTTTTTTGCCCCATCAAAACGCTTGCAGGCGTGCCTGAACTCCATGGCTTTGCTAAAATCATTGTCCATCTCCATCCTTCGTATCATCTATTTGTGTAACTGTAGCAGTTTATATGCTATGATGTCAAGAACTATTTAAAAAGTATCATACATACCAAAAGGAAACTAATGGCAGAAAAAACTGATACGAAAATCTATCAATGCTCTTTCGAATTTGCCCTGGACATGGTCTCTGGCAAGTGGAAATCACTGGTACTTTACTACCTGAGCAAAGAGACACTCCGTTATGGTGAAATTCGTAAAAAAATTGGCGGCATTACACAGAAAATGCTCACCCAGACCCTGAGAGATCTGGAGAAAAATGGTCTGGTCAGTCGCAAGGTCTATCCTGTCGTCCCTCCCAAAGTAGAATATACGATTACCCAGAACGGTGCAGCACTGATCCCGATCTTTGAGCGCTTGCAGGCATGGGGTGGAGTGGTCGCCGAAACGCAGGGGATAACCATCGCTTGTGATACGGAGGGGACCTCATGAAAAAGATATTTGAAATGACAGATAGGGCAAGCATTCACAATGTGTTGGATCAGGCTGAGTACGGGACACTGGCAGTGAGTGATGGAGTGGCTCCTTATGCCGTACCGGTCAATTTTGTCCGTATCGGAGAGGTACTCTACTTTCACGGGGCACTCAGCAATCGCAAGATGAAAATCCTGCGAGAGCATCCGCAGGTCTCCTTCTCTGTGGTGGAGAGCTATGCGGTCATCGCTTCTTTTTTCAGCAGCACGGATGGCTCTGCCTGCCCTGCTACACATTTTTTCAAGTCAGTCAGTATCGATGGCAAAGCTTCTCTGGTGGAGGAGCGTGCAGAGAAGGTGGCTGTATTTACCGCACTGATGGAGAAGCTTCAGCCAGAGGGTGGATACAGACCTTTTGAGGAGAGCAGTTATGACAAAGCCCTGCGCGCTACTGCCGTGGTCAGGATTACCCCCGACAGCACCAGAGCCAAGTTTAAGTTTGGACAGCATTTGGATGAGGAGCGATTTGCAATGATCGTAAAACACCTGGAGCAGCGCGGAAGCGTGACAGACCTGGAGACTGTGGCGTGGATGCATGAGATGAAAAGACCCTAGGAGTCTGTCGGACTTATGCTCCATTGGCTGCAAAATGCACGCTTTGTCCTATTTTCGGCTCCTTTTCGTTACATAGCATGGCCATTCGCCTCAAACGAGCCAAAAATATGCCTAAAAGCGTGCATTTTCGTTTCAATGAGATACGCCCGACAGACTCCTAGCCCGTTCTTTACGCACTTTTGGATAAAATGCGCTCATACTACTTGGGGATAGAGACAGGCAATGGTAAAGAAATTTCACTTAGAGAGAATGGTAGAAGAAATAGACAAGCAGTTCCCACTGGAACCTTCCATCAAAAAAGCATTTTTATCGGTTGACAGAGAAGTGTTTGTGACCAATGGATTTAAACATTTGGCGTATAAGCTGGATGCGCTTCCAATGCAGGCAGAGCAGTGGATATCTTCCCCTTTGACAGTCGCCAAAATGACACAGTACCTGGAGCTCAAAGGGGTTGACAGTGTGTTGGAGATCGGATGCGGCAGCGGATATCAGGCAGCGATACTTTCGCAGATCGTCAGGCGTGTCTTCACGATCGAGCGTATTGATCCTCTGCTCAGAGAGGCCAAAGAGCGCTTCCGATCGCTTGAGATGAGTAATATTATGACCCGTTACGATGATGGACAGCGGGGCTGGAAGGTCTATGCGCCCTATGAACGGATCATCTTCTCTGCCACCACAGATAAGGTACCTGAGGCACTTTTTGAGCAGCTTGCAGACGGCGGTATACTGATCGCGCCTGTCAACCAGGATGGATTGCAAATTATCACGAGATACTACAAGCGGGCAGGTCGGATCCTTCCTTCTGAGGCGATAGAGCCTTGTCTTTTCGTACCGGTGCTGGATGGCACCAAGCGCTGATCAATAGTTCGGGTTTATTAATATTATGCTATGATTGACACACTTGTAAATCATAAGGGTGCCTTTTTTTGGGTGCCCGTAAGGAAATCAACGGATGGGAAACTTGATAAAGCCTGCCGATTATGCAGCCAAAATGGGCATCTCCAGACAAGCAGTCTATGCCAAGATAAAAAAAGGCATCCTGACCTCACGCAATATCGGAGGGAAGATATTTATCGTACTTGATAACACGCATAGCACGACAAGAGAGCGCAGCAGCACTGCCTCCAAGAAAAGCCTTGCCAGTCAACATATAACCAATGGCGAACAAGAGGAAAAGCTGCTGGCGGCAAAAGATGAGACGATCTCTATTTTGCGCGAGACGATCACGGATCTCAAGGAGACCAATAAAATGATCACCTCCACACTCAGGGGAGAGGTGGATCTGCTCAAAGAGGCTTTTAGCGAGATGAAAATGCTTTATGGTCTTCAGCTGGAGCATAAAATGCAAACAGAAGAATCAGAAGTGCCCATAGAAGTTGACAGCGTTGACACGGTTGACACTGTACAGGAGGAGTGGGTGGAGCTTGGTGATTTTTATGCACTGCATCATATCACCAAAAAGAAGAGACAGAAAAAAATCAAAGAAAAACTCAAAAAAAGATTGAAAAAGGGGGATCCCCGTGTGGATAGATTTAACGGAGAGATACGCTTCCTCGCCAACGCTGATTTTGAAGATATTCTTGCAAAGGTGTAAGAGTTGAAGTCGTTTTTTAAAGAGTATCCCCTCTTTCTTTCTGTCCTTGCATTGGCGTTATTTGGCTCCTATGAGCATGCACTGGCGGAAACACTGATGGGAAATATCATAGGGTTTTTGGTGATTTTCGCCGTGATCATTTACAGCTCCATGAGTGTGGCGCACCATGCAGAAATACTGGCAGAGAAGTTTGGAGAGCCTTATGGTACGATGATTCTGACGATGAGCGCGGTGATCGTAGAGATTGTGATCATCTCCATTATGATGCTGCACGAAGAAAATCCTACACTGGCGCGGGACACCATCTATGCCGCTATCATGCTGGATATCAATGGACTGCTCGGTTTTGCTGCGATTGCAGGCGGGCTCAAGTATGGCGAGCAGCCCTACAATGTGGATTCCTCCAACACCTATCTCTCTATGCTGATGGTGGCACTGGGGGTGGCGATGGTGATTCCCGACTTCATCCCCGCTGCCGCCTATGAGACTTTTATGCTTTTCAATGTGGTGATCTTCATACTTCTTTATCTGGTGTTTACCCGCATACAGCTCAAGGATCATCGGTATTTTTTTCAGTACAAAGCGGAGGGGGAAGCGGAAGATACCCACCTGCATGCCCTTGATGAGATCAACCCGTGGTATCATGTGATACTGTTGCTCGTCTCGATCGTGATGATCGGACTACTTTCTGAGATACTGGCAGTATTTATGGGCAATGACATCCAGTATCTTGGTCTGCCCATGGCGATCAGTGCGGTAGGCGTTGCTGTGATATCTGCGGCACCGGAGCTGATCACGGCTGTCAGAGCAGCATTGAGCAACCGTATGCAGACAGTGATCAATATCGCGCTGGGTGCCTCTCTGGCTACGGTACTGCTGACGATTCCGGCAGTGATCGTGATAGGAATGATGACGGGACTAGAGATCACCTTGGGTTTGACACCGGTGCAGGGTGTGATGCTGGGGCTTACCCTTTTGGTCAGTATGATCAACTTCAGCGATGGAGAAACCAATATGCTTGAAGGCTTCCTCCATGTGGTGCTTTTTTCACTTTTCTGCTTTCTGCTTTTTGTCTAGCGTTTTGGGGAAATGGTATCAGGCGGCTGTTGACCATTTTTTGCTATACTTTTTCCAAAAACAAGACAGGTAAAGCATGAAGCAGTTTATAACAGTACTTTTGGTGATAGGTGGGGTATTGCTGTTCGCGCCTGCTACGGCAGCTGCGCAGGAGCATAAATGGGCATCCGGGGCACCGAGCATTGATTTTATCGATGATGCCTCCCTAGTACTGGAAAAGAGCGTGAAAAAGAGCAAAGAGAAATCTTTGAAAAAACTCTACGGCGATCTTTTTTATACACCTGTATGGGTAGGTGAGAAAGGGCTGACACATTTTGGCAATGAGATGCTGGAGGTGATTGGCAAAGATAAAACACTATTGCCCAAAATGAAGAGCCATGCATTCTATATACAGGCTTCTGAGAAGCTCAAAGCGCTGGAAGACAAAGGCAACGCCACCTTGGAAGAAAAGGTGGCGCTGGAGCTGGAGATGAGCAGGCTCTATCAGGCCTATGCAGGCTATCTGATCTATGGCGGAATCAACTGGAAGGCATTCAAATCCAAACTGGCAAGTCTCAAAAAATCGCTAGAGGCTGATTTTGGCTGGGTCGTCTATACACCCAAGCGCACCGCCTCCTCTGTTCTGATGAATGCTATTGCGTTGGGCAGTTTTAAAAAAGGAATTAAGAAAGCAGAGCCTGTACGATTCAACTATAGAAAACTTAAAAAATACCTGCTTAAATATATTGATATACAGGAGCGTGGAGCCTGGAAAAGCCTGCCAAAATTCAATAGAAAAATCACAGCAGAAAAGTCGAACAAAGCGATCCCTGCGATTAGAAATAATCTTGCTCTGGAAGGAGATCTGGGTGCCTGCAGGGGGGAGATGGATTCTCTCGTGTATGATAAATGTCTGCTCAAAGCGGTCAAGCGCTTTCAGCTGCGAAACGGACTAAAGGCAGACGGAGTGATCGGGAAAGGCACCTATGCTCTGATCGATACACCTGTTGCCAAAAAGATCCAACTGATCCGTATGAATCTGGATAGGATCAAGCGTTTCAGGCAAAAAGAGGAGCAGGTTAGAATGGAGCTCAATATCCCTGCGTTTCGCCTCAATATTTTTGACCATAACAAATTGGTAGATACCATCCGGGTCATTACAGGAAAACCACATCACCCCACACCGATTTTTGGCAACAAAGTACAGTATATTGTGGTCAACCCCTGGTGGAAGATTCCGGAAAGCATCGTCAAGAAAGAGATGCTGAGACACCTCATCAAAGATCCTTATTATTATGAGAGAAGAGGGAAGATACTCAAAGCTACCTGGGATGAAAATTCCGAGAGGATTGACCCGGGCAGTGTTAACTGGTCCGATTATAGAGCAAAGAGTGCCCATATTCCTTACCGCTTCATGCAGGTGCCAAGCCGCAGAAATGCATTGGGCAAGATTAAGTTTATCTTTCCCAATCAGTTCTCCGTCTATATCCATGACACCCCGTCCAAAAAACTTTTTTTCAGGACGCAGCGGGCATTCAGCCATGGATGCATGCGTATCCAAAAACCCAGAGAGCTGCTCAAAGCATTTTCTCTCTACAATGACAATATCAATGTGGAAGGAATCATGAAACGGCTTCAGGGAACCGAGAAAAAGATCATCAATCTCAAGCACAAGATACCGGTGGATATCACCTATCTGACTGCGTTTGTTGACCCCTACGGTAATCTCAATTTTCGAAAAGATGTATACAAGTATGATAAGTATACCTTAAAAACCTATGACTATACCGTGCATAGTGTTATGCATAAAGCACCTCAATCTAAATCCAAACCCAAAAAGAACAATAAGAAAGACAAAGACGGCTATCAGATTTCAGAGGTCTATCCAAACTAATCGTGTCGAGATTTGCCTATGCCATCGCGTTGACAGGGAGCATTGCTACAGGCAAAAGCACTGTTTCCCGTTTGTTTGCCTCCTGGGGATTCGAGGTGATAGATCTGGACGAAATCTCGCATCTGGTACTGGAGAGCCAGAAAGAGAAGATCTCGGCACTGTTTGGTGCGGTGTACATCAAAGAGGGGCATGTGGATAGAAAAGCACTAGGCAAAACGGTCTTTGTAGATACGCAGAAGCGCAATATGCTGGAATCATTGCTTCATCCACTCATCCATGAGGAAGTCATGCGCATAGCCCAAGAACTGGACAAGAAAGAGAGACCGTATCTTGTGGATATTCCCCTCTTTTTTGAGCGAAACAGTTATGCGATTTTCCGATCGATCGTCGTCTATACTCCCCCCGAGATACAACTTCAACGCTTGATCAAACGGGAAGGATATACGACAGGAGAGGCACTGCAGCGCATCAGCACCCAGATCGACATCGAAGAGAAAAGGAAGTGGGCTACCTATGTCATTGATAACAGTGGTGATCTGGAGCATCTGGAAAAAGAGTGTCTGCGGGTCAGAGATGTAGTTCTAGAAGAGAATTGGTTATAATTACCAGTATAAATGATAAGAGAGGAGGTGCTACATGCGGGTGACCAAATACAATGCAAGCGGTAACGATTTTATCATCTACCACGACAGCCAGCCCAGAGACAGAAGCAGGCTTGCCAAGCTTCTATGCCACAGGCAAAAGGGTGTGGGTGCAGATGGGATGGTGGTGCTGGTGCCGCACAAGGAGTTCGACTTTGAGTGGGATTTCTACAACAGTGACGGAAGCTATGCGGCGATGTGCGGCAATGCGACCCGTGCAGTGGCACACTATGCTGTAGAGAAGAAAATATCGCTCAACCACCATGCAATGTTTCTCACCGGAGCAGGACTGATCCGTGCCGAGGTCAACGGTACCTATGTGGTCACCGATATGCCTGAGCCCAAGATCATGGGGGAGCAGATCGAAGAGGAGGGAGAGCGCTGGTGGCTGATCGATACAGGTGTGCCGCATCTCATCACGCAGCGCGAGAGCATAGAGGCGTTTGATCTGAATCAGGCCAGAGCCCTGCGCCAGAAGTATGATGCCAATGTCAACATCTACAGTGTGGATGAGGCGGGCATGAAGGTACGCACCTATGAGCGGGGTGTCGAGGATGAGACGCTGGCCTGCGGTACCGGCGTCATGGCCTGCTATGTCAGGGCACTGCAGGAGGGTCTGGTCACAGAGTCCTCCACACGCGTTCTGGCACATAGCGGAGAGGAGCTCTATATGGAGCGCTCTGGCGAAACCTACCGTTTCGGCGGACAGGTGACCAAAACATTTGTAGCAGAGACGGAGAGTATCCAGCCTTAGGAGGTTTGT
>CAMZLC010000165.1 GCA_947311605.1 uncultured Sulfurovum sp. | reverse complement strand
TTCTTTCGCTATTATATCAAATCAAATACATGGATTACCGCACCAACCTATAATCTGAAATTTTGAGAGAACGAGAAGGAGTGAGATGTGAGTAGAGAAATATGCAGGACTCCCCGTAGGGAATGCAAATATTTATCTGCTTGCAGATCGCTTCTTCTCGTTCTCCCCGAAGGGTGCAGCGCTTTCGCCCATAGGACTGCGTTAGATTTTTTCGCCTTAGCTACGGCTAGGGCTTCAAAAATTTGCCTTGCCTATGAGCGAAATCACTTGCATCAAAATTCAGACTATAGGTTGGTGCAGTAATAAACACAATGGAGAAGCACATGACAGCCATAGAGAGACTCAAAGAGAAAATAGAAGCGATCAGAAGTAATTATCAGGCAACACAAGCAGAGATAGAGACACTCAAGACAGAACTGGCAAGCGCAGGTAGCAGCAGCGAAGAGCTGGAGGCACTGCAGCGACAGCTTATCCTCAGGGACGAGCAGATCACAGCACTCAGAAACGAGATCGCAGAAAAAGACACCGAGATAGAGGCGATCATCGCCAAGGTGGAGACACTGCTGGCCTAAAATGGCAGGGCACGGGAGTCACTGCGTCTCCCTTACAATATATTACAAGGAGAGAGTAGATGCGAAAAGTAGCACTTACGGTCAACGGCATGCGCTTCAAGACCAAGGAGCTGGATGAGGGCTTTGTGGATTTTGTGGAGGATCACTTCAGGGATGCGCAGATCAATCTGCATGAGGACAACAGCGCAGAGCGGCTCTTCATCGCCTACCTCAAGCTCGCAGGCAAGTACTATAGAGACGAAAAAGAGATCAAAACCCTGCTCAAAGAGATAGAAACGCTATAAATAGCTTCATTTTATGGGAGATTTTGACATTTTCTATCATTTTTTGACATTTTTCTGTTATACTTCGTCCTGTATCGGTTATTGAACCGAACAAAATTAAAACACAGGAGTTTATCATGACTAACATGAGACGCGGATTTACTATGATCGAATTGATCTTTGTTATCGTAATTATCGGAATTTTGGCAGCGGTTGCTATACCTAAATTGGCTAATACATCAACAGAGGCAAAAAAGTCAATCGTCACTGCATTTATAGGTACCATGAACAGAACCGTTGGTCCCTCTATGTATGCAAAAGCTTTGGGTGCAGGTCAAACAGATGGTGATATTACATCTAGCGGTGCAAATGAGTGTGTCTCTCTCGGGGGTTATACTCAGATACCAGATGGCATTGCTATGGATGCCGCTTGTGCGATAACAGTAGATTCAGCCAAATTGCCTGCACCTGCTTCAATTACTTTCAATGCAGGCACTGGGACAAAATCTCCATCTTGGACATTGGCCTGGTAACAATCTTGTGCACCTCATTTCGCTTCTCTTTCATGTGAGGGGCGGGATGGCTTTTGTTTTTTTATTTCTATATTTTTTATAACTTAGAAATAAAAAAATACAAGCGCTAAAAAGGAACGTATTGTCTAGAAAAGCATTTACAATCACTGAACTCATTTTTGTAATAGTCATTATAGGTATACTCTCAGCTATAGCTATACCAAAATTTAAAAACACCATGGAGCTGGCACGAGACAGTAAGGGAGCCTCTGTCCTCTCCTCTGCTATGTCTGCTCTGGCAACAGAACGACAAAAGAGAATACTCAAGGGTGATTTTAACGAAATCACATCGCTGGGTACTGGATCTTATGCTTTTTCTACCTTTAGTGCGGATAGAGATGGGAACACGAATGATGTTGTCTCTCCCTATATTGATAGCTGCTCCAACGCAGGATGCTGGGGGAGGAGTGGCACTTCGTACACATACCATTTTGCAGATACGACAGAAGGCACTGCGGATTTCAAGCTGGACAAAAACAAGCTTGTGTGTGATAATGATGACGCTGACTGCAGTAAACTGCTAAATTAGTGGCACAGATTGCTTCTCATGCCCATGCTGTGCGTGGGCACGCCACTCCATCTTTGATGTATCTATCCTAAGCCCTTCTCTGCTACAATAACCCATGCGCTTATCACAAAATGAAGTCACACTTCTCAAAAAAAAACTGGCAGTGTTGTCAAAAGAAGCAAAGCTGTATCTGTTCGGATCGCGGGTAGATGACAGCAAAAAAGGCGGAGACATAGACTTGCTTGTGGTATCGACAAAACTTAACAAAAAAGATTTACGCAGACTACGCATTGCCTTTTTTGATGTTTTTGGAGAGCAAAAGCTAGACACACTCTTGGACGATGGAAGTTTTAAAAATGTTTTTCATCAAATGATTTCACAAAAAGCGGTGCTGTTATGATGGAAGAGAAATTAAAGCAAGATGCCGCACTTTTAGCTAAACAACTAGCATGGCTAAAACTTTCGTGTAACACATGTAAAGACATCACTGTCAAAGAACAGTACACCATAGAAGAGTTTGGACAATTTGAAATTTTATGTAGTCGCTACAGCAGAGGTATGGACTTTCTAATACGTAAAATATTTAGAACTATAGATGAATATGAATTTGAAAATCAAGGTACACTGGTAGATACAGTAAACAACGCACACAAAAGAGGTCTATTTGATGATATAGAAGAGTTGCGTATGATGAAGGATGTACGAAATACGATCGTGCATGAGTACATAGAAGATGCACTTGCTGATGTGTTTGATGAAGTATTGCTCTATGCAGAAAAACTCATCATGATTATGGAAAATACATTGAGATATATAGAGACAAAAACAAACCCTTGAAATATTACGAAATAGCCCTCCTCAAGTCAAGTGCCCCTGCTTTGACTTATGCATCCGCAGAAACATTGGAAAGTGGTAGGCTCGTATCTGTGCCGCTAAAAACCACGATAAAAAACGCAGTCATCATGACAGAAGTTGAGAAGCCAGCGTTTGAAACCGCAGAGATAAGTGCCGTTGAGGACGGTTATTATACTGCAGAGCAGATGCAGATCGCTAAGTTTATCTCTGCGTATTATTTCTCCTCTTTTTCTGAGGCGATTTCGTTGTTTTTGCCGTACCGTAGGGGTGCCTTTTGTGGGCACCCTTTGGACGCAACACATATTCAAGCAGAATCATTATCCCATGGGCAACCACAAGGGATTGCCCCTGCGTTATCATCTTGTCAGCAAAAAGCCTATGAACAGATATCGACCAAACAAAAATCCCTCCTTTTTGGTGTCACAGGTTCCGGCAAGACGGAGATCTTTATCTCCCTCATGGCAAAGACGCTGGCAGAGGGGAGAAGCGCTATTTTTCTGATGCCGGAGATCTCTCTAACGCCACAGATGGAGAAACGGCTCAAAGTCTATTTCGGTGACGCTGTGGCGATGTGGCACTCCAAGATCACGAAGAAAAAGAAAACGGAGATACTGGAGGGCATCGCAGAGGGCAGGATACGTATCGTCGCCGGAGCTAGATCGGCGCTTTTCGTGCCACTGCGTGATCTGGGGCTGATCATCGTGGATGAGGAGCATGACGACAGCTACAAGGCGATGACCAGACCACGCTACCATGCCAGAGATCTGGCGGTGCTGATGGGACAGAAACTGGGTGCCAAGGTACTGCTCGCCTCGGCGACGCCGAGTATGACCAGCTACCATAAGTATGAGGTGGTCAGACTGACCCAGCCCTATGTACAGAGTCAAAAACGCTACCGCTTCATCGGGGGCAATAGCATCAATACTCAGATCATCGAGGCGGTGAAGCAGAACTTCCACCAGGGCAGGCAGTCTCTGCTCTTCTTGCCGACCCGGGGCAATTTCAAATACCTCTACTGTGAAAGCTGTGGCCAGACCCACAAGTGCCCCTACTGCTCAGTAGGTATGGCGCTGCACCGGAAGTATCGTCATCTCAAATGCCACTACTGCAACTACACAGAATCGATCAGGGAGTCCTGCACGGCCTGCGGTCACAGCCCTCTCAAGAGCGAACGGATGGGTACGGTGGAGGCGATGGAGCAGATCGGTGAGGCGATCGAGGGGATCGTGATCGAGCAGTTTGACAAAGACAGTATCACCACACATACCAGGCTCAAGGCTGCGCTCAAACGCTTTGAAGCAGAGGAGAGCCATTTGCTGTTGGGCACGCAGATGCTCAGCAAGGGGCATGACTATGCGAATATCACGCTCTCTGTGATCATGGGACTGGACCATATCCTGGGGCTGGCAGACTACAGAGCCAGAGAACGGGCGCTGAGCCTGCTGTTTCAGATCGCAGGACGCAGCGGCAGAGCCTCCGAAGCAGAGGTGATCGTGCAGACGGCTGACAGGGCGTTTTTTACCCCTTATCTGGAGGATTATGAGGTGTTTATCCGGGATGAGCTGGACTTTTTGGAGCGAGGGATGTATCCGCCCTTTGCGACCCTCGCCCGTATCCTGATCGCAGACAAGGATGAGACCAAAGCCGGCAAGATCACCCTAGACACCGTCACCCAACTCAAAGCATTTGGGGATATCGAGATCGTGGGCAGTGGCAAAGCCCCCGTAGAGCGGATCGCCAACAAGTACCGTTTTCAGATCCTGCTCAGAGCCGAAAACAGGGTGCCTTTATTGAAAGCCTTGCACGCGGTGGATCGCCGAGAGGTAGAGATAGATATGGATCCTGTAGAATTTTCTTGAAAATTCTACAAGTGAAGAATTAAGAGTGAAGAGTGAAGAGTTGTGGTATGCTTTTCATCTGAAAAGCTTAAAAAAGAGATGCAGTGAGTATTTTAGAAAATAAAAGTTATGATTTTTCTATCAGAATTGTAAAATGTAGCCAATATTTACAAAAAGATAAAAAAGAATACATACTAAGTAAACAATTAATACGTTCTGGCACATCAATAGGTGCATTGGTTGCAGAAGGTAAATATGCACAATCAAAAGCAGATTTTATCAATAAGTTATCAATATCACTAAAAGAAGCAAATGAAACAAAATATTGGTTAAGACTTTTAAAGGATTGCAACTATCTTAAGGAAAATGTAGCTATAAGTCTATTAGATGATGTAGAAAGTCTTATTAAGATATTGGCTTCAAGTATAAAAACAGCAAAAGAGAACAACAAATGAATCACAAAATACAAAAAGAGTTTAATAAAATATATTCTTCACTCTTCACTCTTCACTCTTCACTTATTTTCCAAAGGAAAGCATCGTGAAAGAGAGAGTATCTACCAAGAAGATATATGTCGGTGATGTAGCCGTAGGCGGCGATGCGCCTATCTCTGTGCAGTCGATGACCTACAGTGATACCCATGATGTCGAGGCGACGGTGGCGCAGATCAACCGTCTGCATTTTGCCGGGGCGGATATGGTGCGGGTGGCGGTACCCCAGATGGAGGATGCACTGGCACTGCGGGAGATCAAAGCACGGATATCTCTGCCGTTGATCGCCGATATCCACTTCAACTACAAGCTGGCACTGGAGGCCGCCAAATGGGTGGATTGTATCCGTTTCAATCCGGGCAATATCGGCGAGAAATCCCGCATCAGAGAGATCGTCAAAGCCTGCAAGGAGCGCAGCCTTCCTATCCGTATCGGGGTCAACTCGGGCTCTCTGGAGAAGGAGTTCGATCAGAAGTATGGTCCTACTGCCGAGGGGATGGTCGCCTCTGCGGAGTACAATATCAAGTATCTGGAGGATCTGGATTTTACCGATATCAAGATCTCCCTCAAGGCCTCAGATGTAGATAGAACCGTCGATGCCTACCGGATGCTGAGACCTAGAAACAGCTACCCCTTCCATCTGGGCGTGACAGAAGCGGGCACGATCTTTCATGCGACGATCAAGTCCGCGATAGGACTGGGGACACTGCTGCTCGATGGGATCGGTGACACCATGCGTATCTCGATCACCGGAGAGCTGGAGGAGGAGATCAAGGTAGGCAAAGCGATCCTCAAGGACAGCGGCAGGGTGCAGGAGGGTCTCAATATCATCTCCTGCCCCACCTGCGGACGGATCGAGGCGGATCTGGTCACGGCAGTGGCAGAGGTAGAGAAGCGCACGGCACATATCAAAACCCCTATGGATGTCTCTGTCATGGGCTGCGTGGTCAATGCTATCGGTGAAGCAAAACATGCCGATGTGGCGATCGCCTTTGGCAAAGGAAGCGGGCTGATCATGGTCAAGGGAGAGGTGATCGCCAAGCTTCCGGAGAGCCAGTTGGTGGATGCGTTTGTAGAAGAGGTGGAGCGTTTTGCTGCGCAAAACAGGTGAGGAGTTAAGAGTGAGGAGTGAGGAGTTATGGTATGCTTTTCTTTTTGGAAAAGCCTTTATGTTATCGGAGATAGATCAATGCATAGAATAAATGTTTTGCAAAGCAAAACCAACCGACACCCCTCACTCCTCACTCCTCACTCCTCACTCTTTCCATCAAAGGCATTTTGATGGAAAATATGTACAATCTCAACATAGAGCGTGCTGTACTCTCGGCAATCATCTTCGACCCGGAGATCCTGGAGGATATCGCTGCCAAGCTCAAGCCGCATGACTTTTATCTGCCGTTTCATCAGCATCTTTTCGGAGCGATGGAGGAGCTTTTTGTCGAGGAGAAACCGGTCGATGAGGAGTTTCTGCGTAAAAAACTTCACAGTAAGGGGAAGTTCGATGAGGTAGCGATGATCGATATCCTCTCCGCCAATCCCATCTCCAACACCAGAGCCTACCTCGAAGAGATCAAAGCCAAAGCCAACAAGCGGGCACTGGTCACGCTGGCGACAGAGATCAAAAAGGTCACGATCGAAGATGATCTGGAAGCGACCGATGTGATGAATCTGGTCGAGAAAAAGCTCTACGAGATCACCCAAGAGAGCATGAGCAATGACTTTAGGGTCTCTGACGAAATCACGCTGGCGATGATGGATGAGATCAACCGCATGAAGGAGCTGGGGAACTCCAAGCTCATTGGCGTGGATACAGGCTTTAGAAATCTCAATGATAAAACCAGTGGATTTGGCAAAGGAGACTTGGTCATCATTGCTGCACGGCCGGCGATGGGCAAAACAGCCCTGGTGCTCAATATGGCACTCAAAGCCATAGAGCGAGGAGAGGGTGTCGCATTTTTCTCACTCGAAATGCCCGCGGAGCAGCTTATGCTCAGGATACTCTCTGCGAAAACTTCTATTCCTCTACAGGCATTGCGAGTA
>CAMZLC010000164.1 GCA_947311605.1 uncultured Sulfurovum sp. | reverse complement strand
GCTGAATATGCAAAACATATTACAAACTCAGATAAAGAACTCATAGAAAAAGCAAATAAACTATATAGCAAAAAAGAGTTTAAAAAAATTCTTACATTGTTGATAAACTCTAAACGAGAGAGTGCTGTGATACTTGGGGCAATAGCTCAGATATATCATGAGCAAAAAATGTATGACAAAGCAGAGGAGTATTACCTCAAAGCCATTGAGAGTGGCGATACGAATGCGTTGATAAATCTAGGCAATATATACAATGAGCAAAAAATATATGACAAAGCAGAGGAGTATTACCTCAAAGCCATTGAGAGTGGCGATACGGATGCGTTGAATAATCTAGGCAATATATACAATGAGCAAAAAATATATGACAAAGCAGAGGAGTATTACCTCAAAGCCATTGAGAGTGGCGATACGAATGCATGGTTAAATCTAGGTATTGTATACAAAGAGCAAAAAATATATGACAAAGCAGAGGAGTATTACCTTAGAGCCATTGAGAGTGGCGATACGAATGCGTTGAATAATCTGGCACGGTTCTATTATGAGCAAAACATAAAAAGCGATAAAGCTTTAGAATCTATATTCAGATATTACGATAAAGAAAAATCCTATTTTTCTACCCATACTTACGCTGTAATATTGCTTTGGAAAGAGATGTTTGAACAAAGTTATGAGAAGTTTGCAGAGTGGCTGACATATGAAGATGCAGTAAATTCAAAGAGAGGTGTGGTGGACTACTTTACACTGCTTATGGCAAAAGGACAATACTACCAAGCCAAGGTATTCTTTGAGCTACCCGAGTATCAGCTTAAAGAACGCTACAAGCCCTTGTGGTATGCACTGATGACACTGATGCAGGATGAGTTCCCTGTCGAGATCAAAAAGATGGGAAGCGAACTCAAACAAACAGTGGATGAGGTGCTGGTAGAAGTGGAGAGAATAAGGGAGAGATATGGCAGTATTTAGCTGACCCCAAAATACGCAACAGAGATCACCCGTCTTCTACAAAGTATCATCGATTCACTTACGGGTGAACTTGCCCAATGGAAATACCCTTGGGGTGTCGGTGCCTTGCAAACACCCCTGCACTAAGCGTTTGCAGAATATAACCAAGATTTTCATGCATAGTTTGGGGTAAACGAGGACGAAAAGACAGGAGCCACCAAGCCTGTGAAGTACCGATAGTGAGCACTCTGTTGCCAAGCTGTAATCTACTCGGGGTACAATTTCTGCATGAAGTATAGATCTATTTTTGTTTCGGATATCCATCTGGGTACCAGGTTTTCACAGGCAGAGAGGTTTTTGGATTTTCTCAAAGAGAATGAGTCTGACAAGCTGTATCTTGTAGGTGATATTATTGACGGCTGGGCTTTGAAGAGAAAATACCGCTGGAAACAGTCTCATTCTGATGTGGTGCAGAAAGTACTGAGAAGGGCAAGAAAAGGCACCCATGTCTATTTCATAACTGGAAACCATGATGAATTTCTCAGAGGTTTTATCCCTATATTTTTGGGAGAAAACCTGACGATACTCAATGAAGCAGACTATGTGGCAAAAGATGGCAAAAGATACTATGTGACACATGGAGACTTTTTTGACTCTATTACGATGACCAAAAAATGGCTGGCGATCATGGGGGATATGGGCTATGATCTGCTGTTAAATATGAACCAAGGCATTAACTACATCAGGCGAAAGTTTGGTATACACCGCTACTGGTCACTTTCGAAATATGTCAAGGATAGCGTCAAGTCATCCGTCTCTTTTATCAACGATTTTGAATCCATACTGGCGAGACATGCCAGACACAAAGACTACGATGGCATCATATGCGGGCATATTCACAAAGCAGAGATCAAGCTGATAGAGGATGTGGAGTACAAGAACTGTGGAGACTGGGTGGAGTCATGTACGGCACTGGTCGAGACGATGGAGGGAGAATGGAAGATCATAGAGTGGCTCAACAAAGAGAAGGATGTCACTGTACTGTAACCAAATGTCACAGTTCTGTAACCGTCTTCGTCTATACTTTGCTTATCTGGTTCCCAAAGGAGAGTAGATGAGTGATCTGGAGATGATGATCGTTTCGGATGAGAAGAGAGCAAAACTTGCCAAAAAACTGGCAGAAGCACTGGGGGTCTCTTTTGATGATGCTACCAGTATCCTCTACGAAGAGTGGGATCTTGTAGAGCATCTCTTTCTGGCACACGGCAAGGTCAAGACCGTCCTCTCTTATCTGATCATTGAGATCAACCATAGCTACAGGATCGCCTGATGTCATTGAGCGTGGAGACCTATCTGTGGCACCATTTTCCTAAGCTGGAGGCGATGCCGATGCCTTTTAAAAAGTTTCTGGCAGGTGCTGCTAGAAAACTTTTTCACGAGAGGGATGTCAATCAGTTTTTGCAAGACAATGTACACAAAGACGCCTTTAGCTTTATCGAGGCGATACTGGATTATTTTGAAGTGGATATGGTCATGCACACCAATCAGCTGGCGCGCATTCCCTCTTATGGTAGGCTGGTCATCATCGCCAATCATCCGCTGGGTGCACTGGATGCGATAGCCTTGATGCATCTGCTCAAGCATGTACGCAAAGATATCAAGATTGTTGCCAACTCCTTTCTCTCCAGCCTGGAGAACCTCTCGGAGGTGATGATACCGGTGGACAACATCGGAGGCAGGATGGATAAGGAGACGCTTCTGGGTATCTATGGGGCACTGGAGAATGAGCAGGCAGTGATCATCTTCCCCTCAGGAGAGGTGAGCAGAGTCAAGCCGCACGGCATCAAAGATACGCCATGGCAGAGTGGCTTCTACAAGATCGCATCCAAGATGGAGTCCCCCATCCTCCCTATCTATATCCATGCCAAAAATTCAGCAAGCTTTTATGCGCTTTCTGCGGTCAACAAGTCACTGGCGACCGTGACATTGCCTCATGAGATGTTTAAAGCCAAAGGTAAAAAGATAGGCTTTACTATCGGAAAAACGATACCCCCAGAATCTTATCAGTTGAAGCTGACATCCACCAAAGAGATGGTCAGGCTTTTTCGCAAACATTTTTACCGGGTGGCCAAAAACAGAAAACCGCTTTTTAAGACCCACAATGCCATCTCTGTAGCAGAGGAGAGAAGTGAACTCAAACAGAGGCTCAGGGAGGGAGAACTGCTAGGAAGTACCAGTGACGGCAAAAGCATTATCCTCTATGAGTCATCGGTAGAAAACTGTGTCATTAGAGAGATAGGGAGACTTAGGGAGATCAGCTTCAGACAGGTAGGCGAAGGAAGTGGAGGAAAGCGCGATATCGATTCTTATGATCTGCACTACAAGCACCTTGTCATTTGGGATGATGAGGATCTCGAAATTGCCGGCGCCTACCGTCTGGCTGTCGGGAGAGAGGTGCTGGAGGATTACGGGATCGAGGGTCTATACACCCATACGCTCTTCCACTATACAGAGGAGTTTGAGTCTTATATTTACAATGGTATCGAGCTTGGCAGAAGTTTTGTGCAGCCGCGTTACTGGAACTCCAGAGCTCTGGAATATCTCTGGCAGGGGATCGGTGCCTATCTCAGCAGCAATCCTGCTGTGCGGTATCTCTTTGGGGCTGTCAGCCTCAGTGATACCTTTAGCCCTAGAGCCAAGGCGATGCTGATCTATTTTTATAGCCACTACTTCAAGCCAGAGTCACAAAGCGTTAGACATAGGATGCCCTATCACTATCCGACGGGTCTACATGAGCATTGTGCACAGCTGTTCTCCGGCAACGACTTCAGAGAGGATATGAAGATCCTTAAAAGCGAGCTTTCGTTTATGGGCTATGCCGTGCCGACACTCTACAAGCAGTATGCCGACCTCTGCGAAGAGGGGGGCGTACAGTTCTTTGATTTTGGACACGATAAGGATTTCAGCCACTGTATCGATGGCTTTATATTGGCCGATACCCAGCGGATGAAAACATCCAAAAGAAAGAGGTACCTCAGATGAATGCTATGATTTGTAACCAAACTGTAATTGAAATCAACTATAATCCTACAAAAATAATTGGAGCAGGTACACCATGAGCGGTAAACTCTTTCGTAATTTTTCATTCTTCTCGGCGACGCTCTCCTTCTTTCTGCTGCTGGGCATCTTTGCGGTGCTTTTCACCTATGCGCAGGAGTCGATGCAGGCCTTTGGCTTTGATTTTTTGCTGACGGACACTTGGGTGCCTGGCGAGGATGACGAGGGAGGAATCTTCGGGGGGTATATTCCGATCATCGGTACGCTGCTGAGCACCATTATTGCCATGGTGATCGCTACTCCGCTGGCGATGGGGATTGCGATCTTCTTGACGGAGATCGCCTCTGAAAATATCTCCAAGCCCGTCTCCATCGCCATAGAGCTGCTCGCGGCTATTCCCAGCATCATCTACGGGATGTGGGGACTGTTCTACTTCGCACCGATCGTGCAGTCGGTCTTTGGGGGCAACGGTGTTGGGCTGCTCACCGCGGGGATCGTGCTGGCGATCATGATCATTCCTTTTATGGCGGCGATCACCCGGGATTCGATGAACACCACGCCTCCGGTGCTCAAGGAGTCTGCCTATGCTATGGGCGCAACCAAATTTGAGGTGATCAAG
>CAMZLC010000163.1 GCA_947311605.1 uncultured Sulfurovum sp. | reverse complement strand
GCTCGCAGCCTTCAGCAGCCTCCCCACATCCCTGTCTGGAGCGTTCCCCTTTACCGTTTCCTTTGATGCCTCCACTTCAACAGGCGATATCGCATCCTACAGTTGGGATTTCGGAGACAACGCAAGTGGCAGCGGCAGCCAGGTAAGCCACACATACACAGCAGAAGGAACCTACAATGCCGCCTTAAGCATTATCGGCAACAGTGGCGCCACCAGCCAGAAAAGTGTGATCGTAAATGTCAGCAGCCCGCAAAACTCATCCGACATGCACGATATCCATATAGAGTGGACATATGATTTCCAAGCGGAAGATGGCCGGGTTCTTGCAGGATATTATCTCTATAAAGAAGGAACAAAAATATGCACCAGCAACACCCCGACAGAGAGAGCAATGGACTGCACGTTTCAATCAGAAGAAGGAACATTTGACTTCACACTTACCGCATTCTGCACAGACGGCTACGAAAGCCCGCACTCCAGTCCATACACATTCACATTAGGTACAGGATCAGAGCCGGACTTAACAGCCGCCTTCGGCACAAGCCCCCTCACCCTGTCTGGAGATATACCTTTTTCAGTTTCATTTAATGCCAGTACCTCTACCGGCAATATAGTATCCTACAGCTGGGACTTTGGAGACAACAGTACCGCAGAAGGCAGCATCGTCAGCCACACCTATACAGATGCCGGAACATTCAGCGCCATCCTCACCGTCACCGGAAGCAGCGGCGCAGTCAGCCAGAAATCAGTCATCGTCAGCACCACAACTCCACCCGCACCACCTGTGGCCATTATCACACCGGGAACTTTCAGTGGAGATGCTCCTCTGACAGTTGCATTTGACGGTTCATCATCCACCTCTGCAACTTCCTACTCCTGGAGCTTCGGCGACGGTGCAACAGCATCCGGCAGCCAGGCAAACCACACATTTACCACACCAGGCACCTACACAAGCAGCCTGACAGTTACCAATGCGCAGGGCCAGAGCAACTCAAGCAGCGCAATCATCACAGTAAAGGAAACAGTGGCCGAAAACACACCACCCACTGCCGTAATATCATCATCCACTGCCGTGGGAGATGCTCCCCTGGCAATCGCTTTTAACGGCGCGGGTTCCCATGACGCAGAAGGCCCGATCAGCTCATATCTCTGGAACTTTGGCGATGGCAGCCCGCAGGCAACCGGATCATCCGCATCACACAACTACACAACCGCCGGAACATACAGCGCATCACTCACGGTAACAGACAGCCAGGGCGCAACAGACACCACATCCACCCCCGTGATCATCACCGGCCAGAGCGAAGAAAACCAGCCGCCAACAGCCAGCTTAACAGCATCGGCAACAGCAGGCAGGATTCCCCTGGAAGTTGTTTTCGACGGCTCAGCCTCCACAGACCCCGAAAACTCTGCACTCAGCTATCACTGGAATTTTGGCGATGGCGCAGTGGCTCAGGGGGCAACTGCAAGCCACACCTACACAATCTCCGGCACATTCACCGCAAGCATTACCGTGACGGACGAAATGGGAGCAACAGCCAGTGCCAGCACCACAATCTTCGCAGAGGATGAAAACCCGCAATTCCAGATAGAACTGGGTGAAGTTGAGTTAAACAACAACTGGACAAGTATCGATTTTTCTGATACTTTTACACATCCAATAGTGGTTGCCGGAGCTCCAAGTAGAAACAATACCGACCCATGTGTAGTACGCATGAGAAATATAACGGCCACCGGCTTTGAAATCCGCATACAGGAGTGGCCCTATCTTGACGGAAGCCACCCCACAGAAACAGTGGCATATCTCGTTATGGAACAGGGCAACTTCAGCCTCGATGACGGAACATTGATAGAAGCCGGAACATTTGTCTCAAACGGCACCAAATTTCAAACAGTACCGTTCAACACAGCCTTTACCGACAAACCTGTTCTCATGACCTCAATTGCAACATTTAACGAAGAAGATACTGTGACTGGCCGCCTGCAGAACATTTCCACAACGTCCTTTGAACACAAAACCCAGGAACAGCAACTCGGCAATGAACACGATAGCGAAACAGTCAACTATATCGCCTGGGAACCCACCCGAACCGCCATTGACAATATAGCAGTTATTGTAGACAGAACAGCCGATAAAATCAGAAACCATATGTACACCGTGGACTTTGGCGAACAACTGTCCGACCTGCCGATTTTCCTTGGTACGATGCAGTCTCAGGACGGCCTTGATCCTTCTGCTATCCGATACTCCAACAAAACTAATAATGAAATTCAATTAATGGTTGAGGAAGAGAAATCAAAGGATAGTGAGACTAGGCATACTTCGGAGACGGTTGGGTTCTTTTTGTTTTCCTCTACAATATTAGAAGAGCCAACTGAAGAGACAATAACAGTAAGAATTTCCTCAAGCAATGACGACGCTGAGGAAGCAATCTCATCTGGATATATGCTTACAAACAGTTCGGATTTAGAACTTGGGGTTGAAGGTACTCTTGGTTCCCAAATTGTCGGATTACGCTTCACCAATATCACTATCCCAAAAGATGCCGAAATAACAAGTGCCAGTATAGAATTTGAAGTGGATGAGACTAACGACTCCTCCACAAGTATCAATATTGCCATCGAACACTCAGCCAACTCTCCAGCCCTCTCATCTGAACCCTATAATCTTTCTTCACGGCAAGAAATAAGTACCATTATTCCCTGGAACAATATTGATACATGGTCATCTATTAACCAAAAACAAAGCACCCCGGACTTATCACCACTCATTCAAGAAGTCATCAATGAATCTGACTGGGAACCCGGAAATGCACTAACGATTCTAATTTCAGGTAATGGTCTAAGAACAGCTAAATCCTATGATGGTGATTCTGCTGCTGCTCCGGCATTACGCATAACATTCAAATAACAAATGGAAAGATACAAAATAAAAGGATACCGACATTTCAACATTGATCAAAATGAGTATTAATGACAAAACTGGAATACCTGCAATCCACTATTCTCTTTACTCCGTATTAAATCTCAATAGAGAATTGATTTTACTCCCCCAATAAACGATGAGGCAAAAAGATATTTTTACAAACATAAAAAAGGGTATTCTCCCGGCAATACATCCAGGAAAGCATATTTTTCTAAACAATGCCCAAGTATCCTTTTCGGCAAAGGTATTATTGGTTACTTTTCTACTAATGACGAGTATCGGCTATGCATGTACCAGTCTACTCCAAATCCCTACCGACAGTATCTATGTCCACAATGTCTATGAGCTAAATCAGGCCATTGCTACAGCCAACAACACTGGCAATCGTACAATTGCACTGGCATCAGGAACCTATGAGTTGACCCAGCCTTTAAGCATAACAGGAAACAATATAACAGTACGAAGTATCTCTGGTAACAGGGAAGATGTGATACTAACAGGTGGAGGAATGAACCCGCAGGCCATATGGCAAATTTTCATGGTCTACGGGGATCATTGTACCATCGCAAATATGACAATGGGCTGGGTTGCCACCCATGCAATCCAGATACATGGAGAAAACGATGCAGATAATCTTCTGGTTCACAATATCCATATCCTTGACACTTACGAACAAATGATCAAAGGCAGTTGGGGAAACAATGATACCATGAGCTCCAATGATTCGATTATTGAGTGTTCATTATTTGAATATTCTGATGAGATTGGGCCTCAATATTATATAGGCGGCATCGATGTCCATCACGGGAAAAACTGGATAGTCCGGGAAAATACTTTTAAATACATTCGCAGCCCAAATCCGGATCGTCTGGCCGAATATGCCATTCATTTCTGGAATTCATCTGAAGGAACCCTAGTTGAAAAGAATACAATAATAAACTGTGATCGTGGCATTGGCTTTGGGATGGGAAACTCTTCCCATATCGGTGGAATAATCAGAAACAATTTCATCTATGGTGATGAGACCAACAGAGATGTTGGCATAGCACTTGAAAGTGCAACAAATTCTATGGTTTACCACAATACAATTTTTCAGGAGCATAACTATTACTACGCCATCGAATTTCGCTTTGCAACGACATCAGGAATTATCATCCGCAACAATCTGGCAAATAAAGCCATTGCTGCCAGAGACGATGAGGCACAGGGAGAGCTAAGTCACAACATTACTAATGCCCAGAGTAGCTGGTTCGTTAATCCGACGATTGGTGATCTTCACTTAGCTAACAACTCTATTAGCAATGTGATAAATCAGGCAATTAGTTTACCTGAGGTACACAAGGATTTTGATGGGCAGACTAGAGGGGCAATGTCAGATATTGGTGCGGATGAATACTTTAATAACTCTTTGGTTTTTCCCATACCTCCCATATTACTTATTCTAAATAACTAATTATTCACATAACAAACAACTACAATCGACTAAGTTATTATTGAACATCAAAATGAAAAAAATAACCATGACGCCTGAGTGACCTATTGGGTCTCTGGTGTAATTCTATAACAGAAATTAAAACATAACTGCCGAAACTTGAAACTCTGTTATAAAAACAATCTGAAATACAACATGCATCTTGTAAAATAAACAATGGAACAAGTCCATGGGAAATGATTCCTCTTACAACAAGACGTGATAATAAGTTATTATCAGTATAATTGCTAATATTTTTTTGGAGATCATTCACTCAAATCATGCTATTTAACTAACAATAATTAAACAACTTTTTCATAGATATTTGAACTTGGGTATGTGCTGTCAATTCTGATTTTTTAGATGAGCTACAACAACAAAAGCTGATAAGGTTGGATCAAAGGTGGCGCTAACATTCCAAGTTAATAATCAAAACAGACTAGTTACATTTTCATTAATCGTATTTTTGAATTTTTTTATGGAGAAACCTTTATGAAACAAATAAAAACAATTAAACAAAAAAGCCTCATTTTTTTCGTCATTTCTGGATACACGCTATTAGCCCAATCCTCTCAAGGAGAAATAATCTTTGAGGAAAATTTTGATTCACAACCTGATTGGCAACTTACCCAACCAATCGGATCCAATACAGCGATCTCTTCTTATAATGGAGAAAACACAATACCAACTGGATTCCACAGTTATAGAATCCAAGGCTCGTCTTACCAGAACAATCAACACAACTCAATCATTATTGACAATACAAACGCTAGAGGTGGGTTAGGGAAAGGAATGACTTTTTGGAATGAGTCGGGAGACACAAACTGTGATTCTGGTGGTGGCTGGTGTTCAGACAATCAAATTGGCATCCATCTACCTAATGGACATAATGAATTATACGTTAGTTATTATATAAAATTCCAATCTAACTGGAAATGGTCAAACGAAGCCAGTATAATGGAAAAGATATGGAGAGTCAGCCATTACCATGGCGGTAGTCCCTATATCTTCTTCAGCAATGGAAATCAACACCCTTTGGCTACGGGCCTTCTTACTGTTTGGAACCAAGGTAATGCCAACACATCTCATATGCTTAACTATAGGTATGAAGTCACTTATTATCCAGATCAAGCAAACCCGGAACACGATGATAGAGCAAGAGTTGCATACTATCCTGGAGGTAACTATAGTGGGACAGGACCTGAATTTTCAGATACAGGGCAACTCGGTGACGGAGAGTGGCATCTGTGCCAATATCACATTAAAATGAATTCCTCTGTGGGGGTAACTGATGGAATTATTGAATACTTTTTTGACGGTAACCTAATATTAAGAGTTGATGATTTAGCATGGAGTGACACTGGGGGCCAACAAAGCCCAAGATTAAACTGGAACTACATCACTTTTGGTGGCAATACTTATAATCATTATGCACCCATCTCGGAATTTGCCGAGCAATGGTACGCAATTGACGATATTGTTATTAGTACAACACCAATCAACAACCAATCGCCTATAGAACCAAGACCTCAAATAAAATCTATACAGCTACAATAATGTATTTCAGGAGTGCCAGTAATTAGAGAAGAACAATCCGCTGCCAAGTGCATGAGCGATCTACTATAACCACCACTTATGTACCAATTTGTGTGAGGAACCAAAAATGAGGGCAATACGATTTACTGTAATTAGACAGCTACTTCATGGCAAAATCACACCAGACCAAATCAATTAATGCCTCTAACTTTTGGGGCCATTTTTTATCAATGGAAATTTTTAAAGCAATAATTTCTTCCATTAATTGATCAGTTTTATAAATACCCTCTTTTATAGAATCCGCTATTGATTGTGAATTCAAATTGATATCAGTATAAATGGCCCCTGATGAAAAATAATTCATTAGAGTTATCGTGTTAGAGATGACAAGTGGCTTGGCCAAAGACACTGCTTCATATGCCCCACAGGTCAGTGTATGATCCTGCTTTGTCAAAACAAGGAGAAGATCTGCTGAGACAAGTAAATCTTGATACTCCTTTTCCGAAACGAATCCTGTTAAACAAACATTAGCTGGTAATGCTACTGAATCAGGGTCAATGCGATGGTGACGAATTTTACCGGTTATATACACCATCCAGTCGGGATCAATATTTTTTGCTGCAGCAACCACCTGTTCAACAGGTTCGTCATCGCTATAACTACATATATATACAATATTTTTTCCCCCTCCTAAAGTAATCCTTTCACCTAACTCTAACAATGGCAATTTATCCTGAAGAACAAACCCATTCCCCCCCCAATTTTGAACAACATTGCAGAGATATTCATTAGTAACAATTGTTAAATCAGAATGGCGGATAGTAAAACGACTTAAAAAATGAAATCCACGCCATTTTAGTGTTCTATTTGAGAATGTGTGAAATTTAAAATTTGAATGACGATCGACAACGAGCTTATATTTAAACAATATTTTCGTCAAACAAAGAAAAAAAGCTAATATCATAGATGGATTTTGAGCAAAAACAATTTGTGGTCGTTCCCTAATGAGTACTAACAATGTCCGGACTGATAAAAAAAGGTATCGAAACAGACGTGGTAAGCGATCTCTATCTGTTAGTATAAAAATATTAATCCCCAGTGCCTTTGCTAACTCAACTGAACGCCTCTGTCTCTCCCAGGTTAACCAAATTGCTTTTTTTTTTCCCATAAACCTACCTTAATGAATAAAAAATAGTACTTCCTTTCTCAAGAATACATCCATTTTTATCGAACAAACTATACTAAATATTTTACAACCCTCAATTTTCCAGATCGCTCACGATTTATAGCACCAACAACCTTTATCCTAACAACCATATCAAAACCTAGTTTCTCCTGCAAACGCCATCGAATAAGATCATCTGTCGCTTGACTATACCCTTTATCAGTTACAACATTAACGAGTATAGAAGCGGGATCATCCTGAATTGCTTGATATTGTTTAAGACCTAAATTTAAATCCGTACATTCTTGGGCAATATAATTTAAAAACGCACCATGAACTTTTTGTCCAGAGCACCCTCTTAAAACATCACGATCACGCCCCTCCACAGCCTTAATTAAGGGTAAACCACGCCCACAAGAACACTGCTCATTTGTGGCGGTTATAATGTCTTTCATATTGTAGCGAATCAATGGGGTCGCAAAATTATTCAATTCAGTAACAATCACTTCGCCGGATTCTCCTTCCCCAGCATGAAGCCCATCCTTATTCACTATCTCTATAAGGAGATTATCTGCCATCAAATGCATACCACCACTTTCGCATTCATAAGCGATTGGTCCTGTTTCTCCAGACCCATAGTCATTAATAACAGGACAAGAAAAAACAGTAGACAAATACGTTCTTATGCTATCTGAAAGCGGTTCAGATGTAGTGACCACACCTTTAAGTTTAAGACCTGAAAAATCAACCGAATTGACAGAGCAATAATCAGCAAATTCCTTAATCATTGAAACATAACCATAAAAATACTGCGGCTTAAACTGTCTTACTCGCTTGACAAAAATACCCATTTCAACATCACTACTTTCAAATGCCGATAAGCGGATACGATTTAACAAGACATCAATAATCTTATTTTTAAACCTTTGCTTTGTACTAAAAGAAACCCCCCAAAAACGCGCTTGGCGATCACCAACATCTATTCCATGCCAACGCAATGCGCGCCACATAGCAGCATCCTGTTTAGCCATTGTATAACGGGATTTCAACACAGAAACAGCCTGGCCAGTTGAACCACCTGTTGTTTTCTGGGAAAGAGTCTCTCTGCAATTATTGACAAGTATTTCTTTTTGATTGTACCTGAGGTGATCTTTGGTTAATTCTGGAACAAGCAGAAGATCATCAAAGGAGTTTATCTCTATAGGATTGACATTATGTTCAATAAACATTTTTTTATAATGTTCAGAATGAAGTAATGCATGAGATAACAATTTCCTTACTTTTGATAATTGCAAATCTTGAATTTTATTAAGACTATACCTCTCTGACTTCTCAAATTGTTTTATGTATCTAAAGGTATACTCACCACGCATGGCATGGCCAGGAAAAAAAACCAGATATTTTGAAAGAAGATTATTCATACAACCTTAAAAACCTATTAAAATTCAGTAGCGTCCGGTTAGAAAATTACAATTGCCTTTTGTAAGTGTTTTCAGTGATTAGGCTTGCATCTTAGTTTTTACATTGATATTACCTATTTATGGTCTGTTGATCCGATTATTGTCTACAAATGAATTTTGCAAATATTTTCCTTTTATGATCCTTATCGATAACAACTGTTATGGAGAATATAGCATATACTATCGATACAACAGATGCAAAAAATGCGATCTCCAAATAGCTAGTTGCTCTGAATGGATAAACATAAAAGTAGAAGAATCCGCCAAACATAGTAAAAGACAATAGGGGAAAATATGTTTTCAAAATATAACTCAAATAATTTAATGACATCAACTTACAAACGTACAATGGAACAATCAAAAAATTTACGACAACAAGCGGAACCATGGTTCCATAGGCTGCTCCTTCTATACCAAAACCAAAAAACTTTATTAATATAACGCTTAACAAAAGATTAAGCACAGCCTCAACAGCAAAAACATAGGCTATAAATTTGTGGCGACTAATTCCTTTTAATAGCTCAGTTGCTATAACCTGAGATAAATAAAATACATATCCAACACAAAGAATTCTTAATAGGGAAGTACTTTTCAAACCATACTCCTCCCCCATCCATAGAGAAATAAAAGAATCACCATTAGTGTATAAAACAAAAACAACAGGTAAACTCAGCATCAAGGCATAACGTGAACCCCAAAAATAAATATTCCTGTTTTTCTCATTCTCTCCAACTGCTTCATTGGAGCTAATCACAGGTGTGAAAACTGACATACCAACAGTAACAATCTGTTCCAAATAAGTCATAAGTGTCATTGGAATAGCATAGAATGTTACTGCTGCGACTGATACCATAGAGCCAAGCACAATTGAATCTGTAAAAAACAACACCTTAATAGAAAATGCAATCATAAAGCTATACACGCTATATCCAAAAATTTTCTTTATGATCGTTTTCTGCAAATCAGATTTTTTAAAATCCAGATGCGGATGACGTTTTTTTATCACCAAATATCTCAAGATACTTCTTAAAATCGTGGCAAATAGGTGAATCAAGGCTACAGTCATCAGATTAAAGCCATTCAGTAACATCACCACTAATATGATATTTTTCACCACTAAAACAAGGATATTTATACCATTTAGCCAAACAAAATCCTGCTTTGCATGCAATACGCCGGAGAACATGCCAGTTCCCATAAGTGCAGCTAACTCTAATCCGGCAAAAAGAAACACCCAATAAACATACCCTCTAGACAGTGTGTTAATCTCAAACATAAGTGGAAAAAAGAACGCAATCACGACACAAATAATAGCAATTATTATACCTACCAACACGAAAAACATGCATGCATTGCTGTAAATTGAACGAGATTTTTCTGGCTCTTCCTGAGCATCATATTTTGAAATGTATCTAACGAGGGCTGTCATCAGCCCAAAATCCATAACTGCAAAATAGCCGACAATTGAGCCAATTAGTACCCACGTGCCGTACTGTTCGTCGCCAAGACTATGAACCAGAATAGGGCTGACAAAAAATGATACCCCTATCATTAAAACAAAAAATGTCCAATTTGAAAAAATATTAATTGCTATTCTTCTTATATCCATTATTCCTGCCATATCTCTATTGTAAAATTAGTGCTATTCAAACTGTCAGCAACTTTCTATACAAGTCCTCATATTGCCACACCATTGTCTTGACATCATATCGTCCGATGATACGTGTCCTAGCCCTGACTTTCATCTGCTTTAGCATATTTTTATCATCAAACAGCAAGTCAATAAGTTCGGCAATTTTTTGAGGGGTGTTAACGGGGAACAGAAAACCTGACGCACCATCCTCAACAACATTTGGGTTGCCACCAGCATCACTTACAACTACTGGAATACCGCACGACAATGCCTCAAGCAATGAAATTGATGTCCCTTCTGTCCAGGAAGGCAAAACAAATACATCAAAAACTGGTAAAATCTTGTGCAGTCCATATTGCACACCAGTAAATGTAACATTCTCTTCAATATTTAATTTACGAGCTAATGCTTTCAAATGATCGGCTTCTGGGCCATCACCCACAAGAATCAGGTGAAATATATTTTGTCTTTTCTTCAATAACTGGAGCGCTTGCAAAAGGCTGGAATAGTTTTTCACAGGTGCCAAACGCCCAACGGAGCCTATAATGAACCTATTACTGGGAACAGCAAATTTTTCCATTATTGCAGCCCTCTGTTCTGTATCTATTTCCGAACTATACAGATCAGTATCAATACCATTTGTTATTGAACATATTTTTTTATACGCTCCTGCATAGCGTGCCTTAAGACTATCGGTGATTTCACTGGATACGGCCACTAATTGAGACGCAATTTTACCAATAAACTGATCTTCAATTTTTGTTTTTAATGTTACAGGCATAGGGGTTCCATCTGCAAAAAATGGCAACCCATGTTCCGTGAATAGCTTCACAGGTGTCCCAGCCAACCAGGCGCATAAGAAGGAATTAAAAACGCAACCACTGTGCGCGTGAAGGACATCAATTTGTCTTTTTTTCAATAATGCAATAATCTTTCGAAAAAAAACAATATCAAAACGACCTTTCCTTTTTATTACATGAACAGTAACACCATTTTTTTCCAATTCTGACCGATAGGATGGGTCGCACATATTAAAACACAAAACTTCAACCACAAATTCCTGGTCATTATGTTGTCGACATAAATCCATAATGACACTCTCCAATCCTCCCATCTGCAGAAATAGAGTAGCATGCAATACTTTAATTTTTGATTCTATATGATTTTGTTTCTCAGGCATGTTTACATCTTCTACAATCTAACCAGTGTCTCTCATTCTTTAATGAAAATCGTTTTAAAGAATGTATTGCACTACCAGTGAGGTATTTCAGGATGCTTAATTTTGTCCAGAACTCATCTTGCCTGATAAATTTTTGGGGTTGTGAAATAATATGGCAGGAACTCTCCGGATGTTCTGAGAAATATGAATACATCCATCTATTTTGCATAATCAGTGCAATTGGGCGAGCCAAGAGTTTAGTATCAAACTCATTAATCTTTTGTATTGTGTACTTGTGGAAATATAGGGCTTTGTTTAGAAACTTTTCTCTTTCCGTACCATTACTGTGTTTTGCCGCAAAATAAAACACACAACTTTTCCTCAGATCCTGGGCTGGCCATGTTTCATTTGGAAATTCCAATTCTTCCTTCTTTTCTAGATATGGATACTCATTGTTAAACATCCACCTTGCGTATTGCAGTAAGCTTTGCTGAGTGTAGTCATACATTTCATCAAGTTGTTCAATCTCGTTTTTAAGATCAAGATATTTCCCAAAGGCCTGAAGTAAAACATTATAAGACCATCCCAACTCAGCATTCAATAAATTTCGACTTTCAATAGTATCACATGGGTGCACACATCCTCGTATAATTTCTTCAGCTTTTTCAAGAAATCTCGCTTCATGTGTTAATGTGAACGCATCAAGTAAAGCACTGATGGCATTGCCAGATCCTCGAGTAAATGGATACCGGTCAGACCTGATTTTCTCTCCGGCAACTACCCGTTTCCATATTGGTAATTTTTTCTTAACATCAAACAACACTCCTAGTATGCAATCCTCTTTAACCATGGTCTTGCATATCCACTCAGCCAAACCGTGTACACTTTCTCGTGACCGTGGATCACCTGTAAGAAAATGATGATACATAAAACCTGAAGCATAGCAGTGCTCCATACTTGGACCGCCACCATAAAATTGAGGATCATATTTATCCAGATGTCCCTTTGAAAAAGACCTATGTGTACAGGACTTTGCTTCCAGGTAGTGGTTCGTATGCCAATGAAGAGCATAATTATATCCGGGCCTGTCACCAGAAGTATGATAAATATCAATATCATATACATGGGTTGCGAGATCATCCATCAATTCAAACCACTTTGGCTCTCCAGAAGCTATAAATTCTTTTAGAAAACCATAAATTTGATCATATTGATTATTGTAATGTGAAACAAAAGGCATTTCCCCGGTATGTCCAATCGCCTCGTGGTCAGCATACACTTCACCAAAATTTCGCCATCCGTATTCATCAACAACTTCACGTTTTTCAAAAAATGATTGGGATCCAGTTATAGAACCTTTTAACAGAACATCATATTGTGCGTCTTCCTCAAACGAACAACTGCTCATATAAGGTATAGCTCCACTATCGGCATAATTTTTTCTGGGGACCACGGGACGAAGTGGTTTATGAATCCAATTCAATGCATCTTTATTACCGGTAAAATCTAAATACATGGTATGGGTCTTTCTTTCCCCTCCCTGTAATTCATACAAGTCATTATACTGGCCAGGAAACAATCGGAGGACTAATTGATTGTCATGAGATTCGATAGCTTTGGGAAAGTTTTGCCAGAAATGGGCTATTCCAGCTGATATACCGTTTTGTTCATTGGTCAGAGATACAATCGGATTTGCTCTCCCCTGCTTCTTTATCTTTTCATGCTTATCAATAGTTATTTTGTATCCATTGAATGAGACCGGTATTTCACCTTTACTGTTCAGGTGTGTTTCACTTTGCCAATTAACTCCCCCACTGGAATCCTGATAAATTTCTAAATGATCACCAGTTACATCTTTCATGGTCTCATTAGATTCGGAACAAAAAGAAATTTTCCCAGGTGTATCTCCAGGTAATTTGAAATACAATGACAGATCTTTAAACAAAACGGATCCGGGATCACCTAAATCCCACAAACCACCCATATGTTGTGAGGGGTTAAGATTTATAAGGGTAAAGTCTATTTTCACATAGCTTTTTCCACTGTAAAAATGAAGGCGTACCTCGAAATTACAGATTTTTTTCTCTTCCTTGGAAAACTTACCGTTCAACTTAACAACAGTTCTGAGCGGCCCATTTACTTCAACAGTACTATCTGAAACGATTGGCCTATACTCGGCATCATTTTGGTCAACTAAAATACATTGCTGCTTACTATCAAGCACTGATTCTTTTTCAAAAGCAATTTTAGATAAAAGAGCAAAACAATCTGTTTTCACATAGAATTCAGCAATCCCGCTATTTACTTTGATTCCTTTTTCTACAATCTCTACGGTCACCCCATCTTTTGATTCGGGATCATTACATTTCTTGAGTGTGAGAGTTGTTACAGAATTCCTGGTAATCGACACAACAAAATCCAATAACATCCATTTGACAGTTCCATCCCCCCAAAAAGCCAACGGTGCTACTTGGGAGGATATAATTGCCCCTGTATTATCTAGCAGCTGAATGGCTTCGTTTTTATTAAGCCATCCTTTTGCGCACGGCACTCCGACTGTAACCGGTTCTTGTTCTCGGCTTACAGCATTCTGCTCATATACAGTTATTTTCATTGCTCTATCCTTCATCCAATTTTATTACGCAAAACCAATCAATTTCCGTACTCCTTTCACATCCGAAAATGCCCTAACCAATAATAGCGAAACCAGGCCACCAACTAGCAAGATATACAGGGAAACCCATGTATCTCGTCCGACATCCACAGCGCACAGCTTAACCAGATAAAGCAGACATTTATTCACAAAAGGATGAATTAAGTAAATGCCGAAGGAATATTTACCAAATTGAAGCAACAAATCATTCTCTAATCTTGCACGTACTAAAGGATTAAGTAAAAGACCTGTTAAACAAAATGCATAGACAACGGCAAGTGGCCTCAAAAATCCAGCCCTGGCGTCAATATTTCCAGTCGCAATCATAGAAGCTTCAATGGAGGATTTTTGATAGACACTAAGAATCTCATAACTCATCAACAGTAACGTTACCAAACATGTGACACCAAACAAAACCTGCCATTTCTCTCCAAGAGCAGCCAACTTCCAATCTTCAAATCCTGCCAACATTCCCCAGAAAACAAATGGCGCCCACCAAAACAACCAGTAGTTATTCAATAATAAGGCCCATTCCCAGCCATTTATAGACAAATGAACTTTATAATATATAGCCAGAAACCATATCGCAGTTAAAATAAGAAGTATCAGTTGTTTGAAGCGTGAATTGATTAAAAACCTGCAAGAAACCATAAAAATAGGGAACAGCAGATAAAATTGGAAGATAACAACTACAAAGTACAAATGCCCCCATGCACTCCCTGTGATAAGTAGGAAAATAAAACCAGCAATCGTAAACTGTTCGTAAGCTATGTCACCCGTTAAAAATCGTAATAGAATATAAAATACAGACCAAAAGATATAGGGGGTTAATATTTTTTTCAGTCGTTTTTTTATAAATGGAAGATAATGAAATGTTTTGGTACGAAACTTTACACCATACAGATATCCCGATAAGAAAAAAAACAGGGGTACACAAAATCTAGCGATCTGATTAAAAACAATGAGCAGAATTTGTACAAATTCTGCGCTGTAATAATCGATGTGCATCATAGGAGCAGAAGCATGAATCCAAAGAACACCTAAAATACCAAGGCCACGAAGAGCAGTAAAATATTTATCTTCAACCACTGAAAACAGTCTGTAAATTTCTATTCTTTACAGATTTTATTTCTATATTTCTTTCCTGAACCAGTCTTCGATCCTCACGACGATATCTTTCAACCATGTTACATACAATGTATAACAATGCCAGATTCCAATACATAAAATCAATAAAGCGCATATTCGCAAACACACAAGTTACCAGATACCCTAACAACCCGGCTCTTAGATATTTATTTAAACTGTACAGTCTTTCAATTGTTTCCGTTTCGGTGTTATCAGGCGGGCGTAAACGCCATGATTTCAAAAGGGGTAGCAATATAAGCATATAAAAAGGGATTGTTACCAGTAAGCCCCCCTCGGCAAGACTATTGACAAACATGTTGTGACACTGAAGCTTAAAATTTTCCTGAAATGTATATTGAAATAATTCATCATCAACCTTTCCACTGAAGTAACTACTTTTCTCGTAAGCAGCTTCGGGAAAATTTAAATTTCCCACACCCAGTATTGGATTGTCCAAAAACAATTTCATCCCCACTCGCCATAACAGCAAACGCGAGCCTGACGAGTGATCTCTTTCTCCAACACCCTCTTCACTATGAATAATCGTCCCTAATCTATCACGATATGATTGAGGTAATAATGGAAACCCAATTGCGACAACAAACAAAAGTAGCAGAACAGTACGAAATCTTCTTTTAGCACTCAGACCAAGAAGCACAAGGGTCAACATAAACCCCAAAAACCCTGCTCGTGAATCAGTAAAAAATATCATCACAGGAAAAGCAACTCCTCCCCCTAACCCTATATATTTACGAATTATGTTTGTCTTCGATGTAGTCTCAAAGCAATAGATGGCCAATGGAAAATAGAGCACAAAAATACCAGTAATGGCACATCTATCTCCGATAGCACTCCCGAAAAGCCCCTCAACGAGCATATTCCCGTGAGTCCGTTGTTCAATCCCCCATAAAGCCATGAATAGAAAACAGCCAACTATAAAAGTGACAAATCGTGAGATCGAAGACTCATCAGACAGCATGCAAAATAACGCCATACAATACACACAAATCACAAGGAGATTATTTACAAACTGAAAAGACAACTGCTCTTGGCTCATAGATATATACGTGTAATCACTTAAATATGTAGAAAGAAGAAGAAAGAAGTAAAAGAAAACAAAATAAATGATATAACTTGACTTGAACAACTCCTTATTAATCTGTTTTTTAAAAACTATAGACAAAACAAGGCAAAGAAGAGTCATTGGAAATACATGCTTAATACTACTGCCTCCCCAAGTAAAGCATTCAGGCCTTATTACTGAGATAAAGGCATAGGCAAATATTCCCAACATCGGATTTATAAATGCCGATAAAGCGAGGCAAGGATAAAAAAATTTCAGTAACAGTACTCTCATTATCGGTCTGCACCAGCTATGTCACAATATATTTTTTCTATTTTCACGAGTCTATTGGAAAAAGAGAACCTGTCTACAACATCGATCCTACCGGCATGACTAAAAGAATCTTGCAATTCCTGACTTTCCATAATGTTTAGCAGTGCTTGAGATATCTGCTTCCAATTGCCGACTTCACAGAGTATTCCAGTTTCCCCTTCTGTTATCAGTTCAGGAACTCCGCCAACAGCAGTCGACACAACGGGGACACCCATTGCCATAGATTCTAAAACAGTATTTGGCAATCCTTCTGTTAAAGATGTCATAAGAAACAGATCCAGTGCACTATAAATATCCAACAAATCTGTCCGATGACCGGTAAAAATAATCGCATGATCAATTTCCATAGAGTGAGCAAGAGCTTTTAATTCACCAACAATTTCCTTTGTCTTACCATCACCAACTATCAAAAATTTTGTTGTTGGATATGACTTGAGAATATTTTGTGCAACCTTTAAAAATGTTGGTAAATCTTTTTCCGCGCTTATCCTTCCAATGGTTCCTATGACAAAAGCATCTTTCGAAATGTGAAATTCATTTTTTATTTTCACTCCATTTCCATATTCATTTCTCCAGATATTGCAGTCAATGGCATTATACAAAACTCTAATTGTTTGAGAACGAAAGCCTACAGTTAGCATCAATTTTTCAGTGGCTTTCGATACAGCAATATGTAAAGGAAATGTTTTCAGCATAGCATATTGGATTTTCTGTTTCAGACTGTCAACCTTGGAGTTAACAATCCAGCCATGCGCAGTGTTCATTACTTTAACTTTGGGATTTAAAACCTTTAATAAAAAACCCATTAAAGTCGTTTTTTGATCATGAACATGGATAATTTCTAATCTATATTTTTTGATCAAACTGTTAAGTTCAAACAGACATCTTAAATCAAGCATTTTACGATCTAGCACTTCAATATAATGTGGGACACCATATTTTTTTGCCATCTCACCGATCTGGAACTTATCATCACCAGGATCACGAAGGTATGTAACTAAAACAAAAAATCGCTCCCTGTCATGTTTTGCAGCTGAAAGAAGTATGGTTTTATCCGGCCCTCCTCCTCCCTTATAAGTACCTCGAAGTTCCATTATACGTACCTGTCTCATCACTACTCCTTGATTTCTGTAGTTACCACAGGTTTAACACAGTAAACTTTTGAGTATTCCGGTACATTTTTACTAACCAATGTAAGTGCACCTATCTTACTATTATTACCAATCGTTATTCCTCCTAGTATTTTGGCGCCAGCTCCAATGGTTACATTGTCACCAATAACAGGAGCACCGCCATAACCACCCTTGTCTCCGAGAGTGACTTCCTGGTAAATGGTACAATTGTCACCAATCTTTGTAGAAGGATGAAAGATAACTCCACCAAAGTGATGAATTCTAAACCCTTTCCCTATGGTGCATTCTGCTGGTATAGAAATACCTGTTGTTATTTCAATAAATCGTTCTATAAAAAAACGTACCGGTTGCCCGGGAAAACCAGATCTGTGAAGCCAGTTAAAAAACCTGTACACCAATATTGCTTGAAAGCCTTGCGAAAAACTTCCTCGTATCAGTGATCGGATTCCACTGCTGCCGTTAACATTGAATCTTTTTAAATCTGAAGCAATAATATCGAACATACCAATTAGAAACCTTACCAAACGGAAACAATCTTTATGATTTGCTCCTTCACTTTTCTTCGATCAAGCTCAAGAATTAATCTCATTTTCATCAAACCCAGGGAAAAGTTACCGATAGCTCTTCTTTTCATGTCTTCAAAAGTTCTGGAAAATATAGCTAAATTCTTCAATAAATAGAGTGAATACAGCGCGTTGACACCAATATCCATATCTTGACCATAATCGCCCATATATCCAGCTTCAAAAGCATTAAGCAACGTATCTTTCAGTCGTTTCCGATACTTTATACGACTACCAAGTTGACCACCCAACATAAGAGGGAAATAGACTATATCCTGCAAAGGGCTATCCATTTGGTAATCAGCAAAATCAAGTACATTAATTCTCTCGCCATCAACCAAAATATTAGTGGGATTTAAGTCATGATGAACCGAACATTTATTGTATCCCCCAATATCACTAATCACTTTATCTTGCAGGGTTGCCAAACTGTTGTGAATCAATTGAACCTCAACTCTTGAGAAAAATTGAGGAGGTATTCTTTTTTTTATATAATGTACCAGTTCACGTACATCCTCAGGCCTCAATTCTGCCTGATTATGAGAATGAAGAATTTTGAGAAATTTCCCAGCATTTCGACATGCTAAAACCGCATTGTTTTCTTTTCGACCTACACGACAAGCATACTGATTGCACAACCCTTCAAAAGATTGCCCTTTAAGCTCTTTAGTTATTAAGATTAACTGTTCTGGATCAGCATACACCAATTCAGGGGTTCCGAACTCATCATGTTCTGCAAAAAGAGGATAAATATCTTTGAGAGCTTCATACTCTTGCTCAAACTGGGCTCTAATATCTGCATCCTCATTCTGTGTAATGCCATCTCTATTCTTGCACTTTTTTATAAAATATCCATCACCTAGGGAAATATGACAAATATAAGAAGCAGGTTGTTCCCAAAAATTATGTGCATAATTTCCATCAGGGAGCACCCTCGTCCTTTGCAATTCAGAGACAATATTTAATATTAACTCTAACATAAGTCACTACACCTCATTGGAAGCAAGACTACGAAATATACCATCAAAACGTTGGTATTTTAATATCACTATTACTTGCTAATACTCTATTACGTCAGTCTAATCTTGCCACACATGATCAAACATCGGACTAATAACAATTGACAAATTCGTAAAAAGATCCCAGCTCTGTCATTCCCGCGGAAGGCGGGAGACAAGCGCGGACTTCGATCCAGAACGCGTTGAAATTACAAGATTCTCGCCTCCGCGAGAATGACAGAATAAATGAAATTTTGAGTTTTTACGAATCCATCACAATTGACAACCTTCACTTATACTCACACACCCTTAATAATACGTTTCGTCATAACAGGAAAAGAAAATCTGTATTCTTAGCTAAAAATAGGTACATATACCTATAGCCGTTTTATCCAGATCATGGTTTAATATATTTAATATTAATTATAAAAATTATAGTTTCATTCATTTTTCAGACTATCTATTTCTTCTTCATTGATAGAATTGAAAAATATTAAATATATTGCGATCTCATTGTCCCTGCAAAAGTAAGAAGGACAGGATATTACAAGGTTTTGTTTCACAAAATCATCAGAGGATATTAAATGAAAACTTTTATCTTGACCATTTTTGGGACTCTTATTTTAATTACCAACTTTGCCGGACACTCCGAAGCAACTATTATTAAATATACCGGTGAAATCACAAATACTTCCGGGAAAATCCACCCTAATCCTAGCGACCCATCATTTGAAATCCTTGGCTACGGCGAGGTTGGAGATCTCATCAATATATTAATAGATTACGATCCCATTACTTCAATTGTCAATGAAATATTGCTATTATAACAAAATTCAGTTGGACTCCATAATTCCAACTAGTTACAGGTACGGATTGTGCCATACTTGCTCATAACCTGTAAAATATTTTTTCTGCAAATAAACGGC
>CAMZLC010000162.1 GCA_947311605.1 uncultured Sulfurovum sp. | reverse complement strand
TTCTTTACCTGGGGGATGAACCTGCTGATCCTCTCCGAGCTCTACTCCGTCATCGGCAATATCTACGCCATACGCAGCAGCAAAGAGCTGCCCGAATGGGATGTGATCAGCCTCATCGGATCCAGGTTGCGCAGGCAGTTTGGAGGAGAGGAGAATGTGTAGTCGGATACTTGCAGGGCTGCTGTCCGTGAGCGTGGTAGCTACCGCATGGATGACGCTGCAGCGCAATCACTACAGGCAGGAGGTGCGGGTGCTGCGCGTGAAAAACGCAGCGCTACAGCTGGAGGCAGCTGCGGCCACGATCTCCGCTACGGCCCAGGGGCAGATCACACAGATAGACCACGCGTACCAAAAGGAGGATACTCATGAGAAAAATATCACTGACGGCAATTTCACTCTCACTTTTGACAGGCTGTGGTAGTCCCGTATTGGTCAGACCCACACTCACGCCGGTAGATCCGCGTATCTCACCTATGCTCAGGTGCGGGGAGCTCCACGGCGTCAAAAGAGGCGATGGGATATTCCTCTCCCTCAAAGAGGCACGCTGTTTCAGCGCACAGCTCAAACGCTGTGCCAAGGACAGAAAAAAGCTGCTCATCGCCAACAGTGCCAATGTCGCACTGATAAAAAAGATAGGAGAACATAGATGAAAAAGATCGCACTGGTCATCGGACACAGATATGGATCCCAAGGTGCCTATGGGGCAGCAGGATATAGTGAGTACCGCTATTATGATGCGCTGTTTCTGCCCGCACTGGTGGGGATTCTCGGCGCTCCGTCCTGGCTCAAGGTCTTTCATAGACAAAACCGCCAAGGCTACACCGCCAACATGAAACAGCTGCACCAAGAGATCGATGACTGGGGTGCAGCGGTGGCTGTCAGCTTCCACTTTGACGCGGCAGACAGCAGACAGGCAAACGGGCATACCGTGCTCTATAATGAACGCGATGTGCGATCCAAGGCAGTAGCCAAGATCTTTGACCGGCACTTCGATGCGGCACTACAGAGCCACGACCGTAACCTGCTGGGCAGGTATCGCGGTAGAGGGGGCGGCTTCTTGCGTAGAGGCGAGAGTGTCAATGTGCTTTTGGAGCCCTTCTTTGCGTCGCACCAGAAGCAGTTCGTGCCAGGCACAGAGGGCTTTGAAGCCCTACTGCATGCTGTGGCATCCTCTATTCTGGAGATGCAGGGTGAGCAGACACACAAGGCAGCTGTCACTACAGTAGCCCCTACTTATCATCTGGGCAGTAGGAGTCTGGCTGCACTACACTCAGTCAAAAGCCGCACCTTTGTCCGCATCGTCGAGGAGGCGATCACGATCACCCAGCAGGACTTCTCTGTACTGGAGGGCGGCAGGATTTTTCCCTATCCCAGATCGGGCAATACCCAGCAGGTATTGGATGCGTTCGCCGCTGCTGCCAAGGTGATAGGATAATGTCTTACGGCAAAGTATGCGAGATCGACAAAGACCAAGGCTTGGTCAGGCTGGATGTGGACGGCAGGGTCACCCATTGGCTGCCCTGCGTGACTGCCACGCCCAGTATAGGACAGCAGGTGGCGTTCATCGAGTATGAAAATGACGGCACCGGTGTGGTGCTTGGCTCGCTCTCACGCACGGACGGCTCCCCCGTCAGTCTGCACATAGGCGGCATAGATGTGACGGTGGACGGCAGCACGATAGTGATCAAAGGGGATGCCAAGATCACCGGCAGTGTCAAGATCATCGGAGATCTGGAGGTAGATGGCAATATCACTACCACAGGCACAGTCACGGACACCAAAGGGGATCTGACAAACTTTAAGACCACAGATGGAGCACAGAGAGCATGAAGATAGAGACTGAGATATTGGTATCATCTAAAGGACTCAAACCACACTACCATATTGGTGTGGCTGAAGAGATCCGCCGTTGCCTAGTAACTCGCAAGGGCTCTATTCCCATGAACCCTGAGTATGGGTCAAATCTATATCTGTATAGAGACAGGGGCCTCGACGATGCGACCCGTATCGCAGTGATCGATGAAGCCTACGATGCGATCGAATATGCCGTCAAACGCATCAATCCTACCCGCGTGCAGATACTGCCCACAGAGGATGGCAGATGGCAGCTCAAGATAGAGGTCACACCAGCATGATACAGCTACCAGATCTGATAGAGCCCCTAAGCTTTGAAGAGATATTAAAAGCCAATATAAGCAAGGTTAAAGAGCTGTTGCCGGACTACACACCGGCTCAAGGCGACGATATTATGCTTGTGTTACAGGATTTTGCCTATAGAGAGATGCTGCTCAGAGCGTTTATCAACGAGCAGGTAAGAGGCAATTTCTTGATGACGGCGACTGGAGCCAAACTGGATCATCTGGCAATGACACTGTATGGGTTGGAGAGACTGCAGGGCTCCAAACCCTATACGACTGCCACCTTTACGCTATCTGTGCCACTTAGCTATGAGGTTACGATCCCAAAGGGCTATGCGCTGCTGGAGGATGGGGGTATCTATCATGCCTCTACGACATCGCAAGCAGTGATCCAGGCAGGGGATACAGAAACGACGACAACCATAGAATTGGATGCCATGCTCTCTAGTGCCAAAGCAAAAACAGAGATACTGGTAGAGCAGATCCCCTACCTTGAGGTGAAACAAAACGGAGATTTTGCTAATGGAGGAGATGAAGAGAGCGATGAGGCGTTTAGAGAGCGGATCAGGGCGTCGCTTTCTCGCACCTCTACCGCCGGCAGTCGCAATAGCTATATAGGCTATACCTACGCAGCAGATGAGAGGATAGCGGATGTCTCTGTCTATCGCCAGAGTGCCGGAGAGGTAAGCGTGATCTACTGGAGCCCAACCATGGATAGCGTGATGCAACAACGCATAGAGAAGGCGCTTAACGCTGAAGATATTAGACCCCTAACTGATCTCGTCTCTGTGCAGAGTGCGACTGAGGTGGTCATAGATATCTCTGCTACTCTCATCATCGCCAAGGGTTTTGACCATGCCAAAGCCACAGCAACAGCTAGAGAGCGGATAAATGCCTATTTTGCAAAGCCACAAATAGGTAAAGATATCGCGCTAAGCCAAATCATTGGCACTCTCATAGTAGGAGGTGTAGAAGATGTGCAGCTAAACACTCCGACAGGAAATATAGTGATAACAGAAGATGCTATAGTACTATTTGGACAGCTGAGCCTATCTACACAGGAGAGCAGTGATGTCTATTAGCGCGTGTCCTAGGCTCCTGCCCGATCTGTATGGCAAAAGTGTAGAAGCCACTTGGAGAGTGGGGGCTGATACTCTCTGCTCTTTAGAGGATGATGCCAAAAAGATAGCAGCTCTACCGGATGCCATGGGGATAGAAGAGAAGTACTTAGATGTCTTGGCAGAGGACAGGCAAACCTACTGGACGCAACTGGCAGACACGCCGCAGAGAAAGCGAACGCTGATTAAGTATACACGCCAAATCCACGCCAAAAAAGGCACAGCTTGGGCGATCAGGCAGGCTTTTACTGCGATCGGTCTGACTGCCAGGGTGCTGCCCTGGTACCGCTATGGCGGGGCACCCTACCACTACCGCGTGGAGGTGCTGAGCCGGGACAGAGAGATCACGCCGGCACTGCTACACTCTGTGGAGATGTTTGTCACCGAGTTTGGCGCTGTGAGAGATATCTCCGACGGTGTCGATCTGACATACCTCACCACAGGCAGCATCGGTGTGTCGGCAGGCACGGTAGGGGAGACAGCCACGCACTGCCTGCCTCTGTCTGGCTACACGATAGAGGCAGAGGCTACCGTGTGCCCCTCTGCCGGCACGGTCGGGGAGGTTTATATCATACTAGGAGGTAACACATGAGTCATGTAGGAGCGGCAGTCGTCACTGCTGCAGGGATCCAGGCGATCGCAGAGGCACAGGCACAGGGCAGGAGTATCCAGCCCCGACGCTTTGGCTTCAGCGCACAGGAGTATACGGTCGACCCCATGCTCACGGAGATAGCATACTGGAAAGAGGATGCGATCGATGTGACGCTGGAGGTGGATGCAGATACGGTGGAGTTTGGCTGTATCGTCGAGCCGGAGGAGGCGAGTAGCTATACGCGCTTTGTCGGTATCTATCTGGATGACGGCACGCTGTTTGCCGTAGCCAAGCCACACTTTGCCCTGCCGCCGGGACTCAGGCAGACGATCAAGGTGCAGATCAGGTATCAGCAGATATCAGAGGTGATGAGCTTCCAGTATCTGCCCGCAGACGAAGCAGAACAGTGGGCATCAATCATCATGAACACCTTCCAGCAGATAGGCACAGACATACTCACCTATGATATGCATATGCTGGGAGAGAAGTCGAGAACAGAAATAGTTAAAATAGAAGGGAGAAATATATGAACTGGGCAGAATACGCACAAACAATAACGGCACTCAAGGCTAGTGTAGAGAGAATGATCTATAACGCAGGGACGCTGTTTGCATTTTTCACGCAATACATAAGTAGCACGGAACAGGATGCTACTTGGACATATAAAAAAGAGGATGGCACGACTGAAGATAGAGTCGTGCCAAATATAGCAAAAAATAAACAAGATAGATTTAGAATTTCAGGGCCATTAATAGCAACAGACGCAGGCTGGGCGATGCTAGACGAATCAACTAATCATAAGATGGTAGGAGTATCATCTGTTGAGCCTCACGGAAAACTTTTACAAATAAATCACAATGTGGGGGCAGCGCAGGTATCAGGTTTTATAATAAAAACAGATGAAGAGATGTCGTCAGTAGGCATCCGCGTTGGGGCGAGTGTTGGCGTTAATTTCTCTTATATATATGGATATGCCGACTCACAAATAATGGTGAATACTGATAATGGTGCATTAGATGCGCACCCGTGGATATTATCTGAAGTTTCAGTAACAATTATTGACAGTAATCGCATCAAAGTGGAGCATCCAGCTCTATCAACAAGCAGAGCATGGCAAAGTGTTCAAACGATGGATGGTAATGGTGCTGGTACGGACTGGAGAGTAGATTCTACTTCTATCACACAAACATCTTTTGAAATTGTGGGGAACTCGTCGCCACGATATGTAGTAGTAACTATCCCTAGTATGCAGATAGATATAAACAGGGTGAACTTTGGCAATATTTTTATTTCTGGAAAACATGTGTGATAGATTAAGGAGTAGAAAATGTTCATAAAGATGCAAATAGACAAAAAAAGGCATATGAAGGTTGGACTACTTATCTATACAGTAGCACTTGCACTTCTGTTCATCTTGCACCTACAGACAAAAGAAACCGTGCTCTATTCCACCTACGCCACTATCGCCGTGGCAGTTGGCAAAGAGTTACTTGACTACAAAAGCAAAAAGCACAATGCAGAGGTGCTGGACGCTATGGCGACATTCGCACTCCCCTCTGCCATTACCTCCGTATGGATGTACTGGCTATGAAAACAGCGCAGTGGCTCACAATCGCAACGATAAGCAGCCTACTGTTTGCTCTCCTATTTCTGCCTGCACTGGCAGGGCAGACGGTATATAGGCTGGTGGCACTGGCAAAAGGCAGAAAACGCCCTACACTATGGTATCTATTCCAACAGATAGCGGTAGCGGTCGATGTAGCAGCTGGTAGCGTCCTGTATGGCAGCAGGCATACCATATCTGCAAAGACTGGGCAGCTGGCCGCACAGGGCGGAAAGTGGCACACTATACAAGAGAAGATGATAGATGCGATGTTCTATCGTGGGCATTGCAAGACAGCGGCAACAAAAGAAAATCTAACCAAGGAGAATCTATGACAAAAGTGACCTTCAACCACACCTATATCCGCAACGGACAGACCTATGAATCAGGATCTACCTATGCTTTTGAGGAGGCGATCGCCGAGGCACTCATCACCCACGGTGCAGCCAAACCTGCTGAGCCCACCCGCAAAAAAACAACAAGGAGCAAAAAATGAATCTCAACTTCGGAATCAACGGATCTATCGCTGTAGAGGCGGCCAGACCGGTATTGGTCGACAGCAGCACCCCTATCGGTGTCGTGGTGCCTATGGGCACGGCAGCAGTATTGACCTACTACAACAATGCAAAAGCGTGGAAAGAGTATCTCATCACCCAGGGGCAGACGCATGACGATCTACCCTATCAGACTGCCGCAGCGATCGCGCTGCAGGGGGTCCATACCAAGATCATCGTCGCCTATGTGCCCGTAGACAATGATACAGCCGTGCAGCGGACACATCTCCTCGATGGGCTGGACCTGCTCAAATCTGCGCCCTATGATGACCGGGTGCTGGATCGTCCGGATCTGGTCATCGTGCCCCGGCACAGCTACGACACGGCTGTAGCGGCCAAGATCGATGCCGTCGCTGCGACACTCAGGGCTACCGGGATCATCGATGTGACTGCCCCTGATGAGGCCGCCGCTACTGCCTTTGCCCAAAACTTTGGTAGCAGATATCTCCTGCTCTATCGTGGCAGTGTCAAAATGGAGGGCAAGCTCTACCCCGCCTCAGCCGCTATCGCCGGGCTGATCGCCTACTGGGATGCGGGCGGAGACAATGGTGCAGATGAATTTGGCTATGCACGATCGCACTCAAACCGTATCGTCAAGGGGGTCAGCGGATCCGAGGTGCCCATCGAATACTTTGACGGGCAGGATTGCGAGGCCAGGAGATTGAGACAAAAAGGCGTAGGGGCGATCGTCAGAGATGTGGGCTGGAGGAGCTACGGCTTCGAGACTACAGACATTGACCCTATCTGGCAGTCTCTGGAGCGTGTCAGAGCCTTCTACCGCTGGCTGGATGCGGTCATCGGAGCAAACAAATGGGCGAGAGACCGCAGTGCCGATCAGCTTATCTGGGTCAAGAAGACCTGCGCCGAGTTCTTCAAAAACCTCACAGGAGCAGGCATCGCACTGGGCTATGAGATCGCACTGGATGCCAGCCGCAGCGATGTGACTGCCGGCAAGTTCACCTTCGTGCTCAAGACGGCCAATATGCCGGCTATCAGAGAGCTTGACTTTATCCTGACCTTCACCGATGCATACAACAACGCCTTCATCGAGTGGGTCAACAACCAATAAGGAGCAACCATGGCACGCACCAATCTAAGAAATATCCTCAGAGGGCAAAACCTCTTCGTCGAGGGTATCGGCAATATCGGGAAAGTAGGCGATCTTGAGACGCCCAAGGTAGAGTTTGAGATGGCAGAGGACGGCAACATGGGGCGCAAGGTCGATACCGGTCTGCTCAAGCCTCTGGAAGCCAAGTTTACGATCTACTCGGTCAACCCTATTCTCTATCAGGCTGTAGGCAAGCGTCTGGGTGATACTGCCTCTTTCGTCATCAAGGCCTCTGTGGTCGATGGCAATGTCCAGAAGCAGGTGCTCTATGAAGTGACCGGGCAGGTATCCTCTCAGGAGCAGGAGGGCACCAAAGAGGCAGGCAAAGAGGCCGGCATCATCCTCGATGTCGCCGTCACCGCCTACAAGCTTGAGGTCAACGGCACAGAGGTCTACGACATAGATACAGACCGCTACATCTGCAAGATAGACGGCAGAGACCACTTCGAAACACTGCGCCAGCAGATCATGTAAGGAGGAGGGGATGAGCGACACTATCATTGAAGTATCAGGAAAAAAGGTAACCATGCGCGAGATGAAGGTGAGAGATGAGCGTGCAGTCAAGCATATCACAGACGATGCAGACAGAGAGTTTGCCCTACTCAGTAATCTCACCGGGCTCAGTGAAGAGGAGCTGGATGATCTCACGATCAAAGATTATCGGAAGCTACAGGATGCTCTGCTGGGTTTTTTCGTATAGAAGAGTGGAGGGATGTGCTTATACATATGCACAACCTCTCGCTCTATTACAGATTTGGGTATGAGGATATGATGGAGATGTATCTGAGTGATTTTGCTTTTTTTGTAGAGGAGATGAATCGTGGGAAATAGTATGACGCTTGGTATTGTCATCAAGGCGACAGACCGAGCAAGCAGTGTGCTCGGCGGCTTGGATCGCCGTATTGGTGCCGTCTCTTCTCGCATGATGTCCATGGGCACCAAAAGCATGGCTGCAGGTATAGGAATGGGATATGCCCTCTCCAAGCCCATCAAGGACGCGATGGACTTTGAGAGTGCAATGGCCGATGTCAAAAAGGTCGTAAATTTTGAGTCTCCTGCTGGGCTCAGGGAATTTGGACGGGATATTACAGACCTGTCAAAAAAGATACCGATCGCAGCCTCCGGGCTGGCGTCGATAGCTGCTGCAGGAGGGCAGCTCGGTATCGCCAAAAAAGACCTGCTCGGCTTCACGCAGACTGTAGCCAAGATGGGAACGGCGTTTGATATGGCACCTGAGCAGGCCGGGGACAGCATAGCAAAGCTGATGAATGTCTATCAGTTAGGCATCAAGGAGGTGGGATCGCTGGGGGATGCCATCAATCATCTTTCGGACAATACCGCCGCCAAAGCCTCCGGGATAGTCGAGGTGCTTGGACGCGTCGGTGGTACCGCAAAGCAGTTTGGCTTGAGCGCTAAGGCCACAGCTGCCCTGGCTGATTCATTTTTGGCTCTTGGTAAGCCACCACAGGTAGCAGGTACCGCCATCAACGCTATGCTGACAAAGCTGATGACTGCAGAAAAGGGCAATAAAAAATTCAAAGCAGGACTCAAGTCTCTTGGTTATTCTGCCAAGCAGATCGCAAAAGATATTCAGCAAAACCCAAACAAAGCATTAAAGGACTTTTTAACACGCATTGAAAGTGTGCCAAAAGAGAAGCACATGGCGATACTCGTAGATATGTTCGGGCTAGAATACAGCGACGATATCGCCCTGCTGACAGGATCACTCGACACCTACAGAAAGGCACTTGGGCTGGTCGCTGATAAAAGCAAATATGCAGGATCTATGCAGCGTGAATTTGAGAGTCGCGCGGCAACAACTGCCAATAAAATTCAGCTGCTAAAAAACGCAATCACCGCCATCAGTATCAATATCGGCTCTTTGTTCTTGCCTCAGCTTCAGCGCATCGTAGCAAAAATCGGCGGCGTCACAGAGCGGATATCCCAATGGGCAAAAAAGAACCCTGAGCTCGCACACACCATAGGGGAGATCGCAGCAAAGACGGTAGTGCTCGCCACAGGTGTAGGTGCAGCAAGTATCGCAATCGGTCTACTAATTAAACCTTTTGGTATGGTGGCAAAAGCGGGAAGTGGTCTTGCCGGGATGCTCTCTAAGACTGCCAATAGCACCTGCGGTGCGGGGAAGTGTGCCGGGACTGCGGCCAAGAGCATGAGAGAGCTTGGTCGTGAAGTGGGCACAACCCGTAAGCTGTTTGCAAAGCCACTGGCACTCACTGTCGGGCTCATCGGTGCCGCTGCTGTCCTTGCCGGTCTCAATGCTATCGCGCAAGCATCACATACTGCCATCACAGACACAAGAAGCATCACGCCCCAAAAAGAAAACCTCAAGGCACTGCAGGAAAAAGAGAAGAGACTCAAAGAGAGGCTGCATGATGCCAAAAGCGGCGGCATCATCGAGTCATTCCTCCATGGATCCAATGACCAAGCCAAGACAGCCCAGCTAGAAAAACTACTCAAGAGAACGCAGCGCAATCTTGCTGTCGCCAAAGCAGGCAGCTACAAAAAGCCGACACTGCCACCAAGCCCAGTATCTGATCCAGACGCAATAGCCAAAGCCAAAGCCTACAGTGCAAGGATGCACGCACGCTATGACCGGCGCCCTGTCACTGTCGATACCGACAGCGGGTCTACTAGACCAAAGGTGATGCCAGCCGTCGTGCACCCAATGGTAAATGAAGCACTCGTCAGACCAAAGGTGATGCCGCACCCCGTACAACGATCCTCTCTGAATCCTCTGCCCGCCAAGGATACAGGCAAATACCAAGCAGCCATAGAGACAGCCAAAGCGGCACAGTCTCAGGCCACGGCACTACAGGCGACCGTACAGACTATCGCCGCCAGACCGCAGCAGCACAACTACCATGTCAGCGTGGTCGTCAACAACGCCAAGAGCGACCAGGATGTAGAAGGAGCCGTGCGCAGGGCATTGGCAGACGCACACTATCAGACCAGCCAAAGGAGCCTAGATGATCATTAGTATCGGTAGTTTTATCTTTGATGCGCCGGATATCACTGGCATCAAAGAGCAGATCACGCCACACTTTGGAGCGTATAGACCCATAGGAGACAATCCACACTACCACGATACCAATGGGTCTGTCGAGAAGATATCTATCGGCGGTGTCTATATCGCAGACTCCAACTCGAAGCCGGAGACCCTCCGCTCGATCGCCAGAGCCAAACGACCGGTGCGTTTCACGATGGCATCTGGGCAGAGCATACAGGTGATCGTGACCAGCTTCTCTACAGACAAAAAAAACTTCTTGCCCTACGCCGGGGCGGTGAATGTCGACTTCCAGATCGAGCTTACCGCTGCAGGTGGAAGTGGTTTTGGACTCTTCAGTATCATAGGAGCCATTCTTGCGCTATTTTAAATTACCAAGAGACATGAGAGCGGATCAGGTGTGTGTTTTGCTCTATAATGATGTAAATTACACACAGGAGCTTGTGAGGCTAAACCCCGGCATAAGCTGTATGCTTGTGATGCCAGCAGGCAAGATATTGATTGTCCCAGAGAAAAAAGAGGCGAAACCCACAGGGGTGCACTTATGGTAAAAACCCCATTTGCTCAGCTGCTTGGTGCACTGGTAGCCACAGGAGTCAGTAGCGTCACGGTCACTGACAGCATAGATGACGAGAGTGATGCCTTATCTGTCTCTTGCGAGAGTTCTAGTGCTTTTGGTCTGCTTCCTCTCCCTGCTACCGTCCTGCTTGGCTATCAAGAGGGGATGATGTGGCCGGCAGGTCTCTATACCCTGCAGTCTGTTACCACACTGCCCATAGGAGAGCGGCTGCTCTTCACTTCCGCCGCCTTCGATGGCACGATGAAAAAGAAACGCACAAAATCCTATCAAAAACTCAAACTCAAAGACCTGGTCGCAAAGATCGCAAAACAAAACGGGCTTAGTTCCAAATCAGATATGGACCAATTCCTGCTGCATGTCGATCAAAAAAACGAAAGTGATACCTCCCTCCTTAAGCGATATGCACAGAAGTATAATGCCATTTTCAATATCAAAAACGGCACGCTTATCCTTCTCTCCAAGAGTTCTCTATCTCTTCCTCTGTTTCTGCTCTTTGCACAGGATGCACAGAGCTATAGCCTCTACACAAATCACAAATTCCTCTATCGCTCCCTTGAGGTAAAATATCACAACCACAAAAAGAACAAAACTGAGAAGATAAAAATAGGGAGCGGCGATCCAAAGTACATCATTGAGCAGATTCAAAAAACAAAAGCCGAAGCAAAAGATATCGGCAAAGCAAAACTAGAAAGACTCATCGCCAAGACCAGAGGCGGCACCATCACAGTAGAAGGACAAAATATCGTAGCAGGCGGCAAAGTTCTGCTCATAGGATTTGGCAAAGGCGACGGACTCTACCTCATCACAAACGCCGAACATAAAGCCGCCGAAATCTTCACCACAACCCTCACCCTAGAGCAGGCAATTTAACACTTGTTAAATGCTCTGTAAAGAAGTGTTAAAAAAAATCAAGAAAACTTTACAAAGTGTTAAAAAACGCACCCTCAGCCAAAATATCCTAATATCCTCCAAATAAAGCCCATTTTTCCAACACTCCACCTCCCAACCAGCGCTTTTTTTATCTTGACATTTTAAACACTTCTTTACACATATCTCTTAACTTTATAGATTCCTTGATTGGATGACCAGCTTAGATGGCTGTGTATGCAATATTTCCGTAGGGTGTTGTACCCTTACAACACCTTTTTCTATGGATGAAATAATATATTGGCATATCAAATTTTCGGTGTTGTCGTGGGCAACATTCCACATAAAAAAGAAGAAAAAATGAAAAATACAAAAGAAACCAACCAGTGGAACCCAAAAGAGTACAACAGACACACAGCCTTTGTATCGCAATTGGCCTTGCCTGTGGTGGAATTGCTGAACCCACAAGAGGGTGAACGCATCCTCGATGTAGGGTGTGGCGATGGTACTTTGGCGGTTGAGATAGAGAAGTATGGTGTCAAGGTGCTGGGTGTCGATATGAGTACCGAGATGATAGAGGCTTGTCTGGCTAAAGGGATAGAGGCCTGTGTTGGTTCAGTCACGGCATTGCCTTATGAAAATGAATTTGATGCCGTCTTTTCTAATGCTACTTTGCATTGGGTTAAAGATGCTAAGAGTGCTGTAGAAAACATATCCAATACACTCAAGTGTGGTGGACGATTTGTTGCAGAGTTTGGTGGAGTGGGTAATATGCATCATGTGGTGGTGGCAATGCAAAAAGTGTTCAATAATCATCCAGAATTTGGAGCGTTTCAAAACCCATGGTATTTCCCTAGTCCTAAAGCGTATCGAGCGTTATTAGAGTCAGTAGGCTTTGAGGTGGCATGCATAGAGTTGATACCACGTCCTACGCCGATGGATGATATAGTGCATTGGTTAGATATATTTGCCAATGGGATTACAAAACAGTTAACTAAAGAACAATTTGAGGTCTTTAAAAGTGAGTGTCGTGATATTTTAGT
>CAMZLC010000161.1 GCA_947311605.1 uncultured Sulfurovum sp. | reverse complement strand
GGTAGGACGGGTAAAAGCCAACTACCGTAATGCTTAGCGGTATTGATGAAATAATTCTAGACAGGAATTATGTTAACGCAAGACTACACGCGAAAATCGGTGTTTAGAGTAAAGGCTTTATTTATCTCATTGTTATCAGCGGACTGCTTATTATGGTGTTTGCTTCGTTTTTTCTCATGCGATGCTTTACCAAACCGTTACAAACTCTTCTCAGTGCCACTGAAAAGATAGAAAGTGGTGATCTGGATTCCAGAGTTTCAGGCCTGAAACATGAATTTGGTATCCTGGCGGAATCTTTTAATGACATGGCCGCATCGTTACAGGGGCAGATGAAGCAACTGCAGCGCAATGAACAATTGGCAACTTGTGGGAAAATTGCAACCACTCTTGTACATGAAGTGAGAAACCCTCTCGCAGGGATCAAGGTTGCCATGGATGTTCTTGCCGATGAGTCAGGTGTGTCGGAAGAAGATCAAAAAATCCTTCATCGGGTAGTGAAAGAAGTCAATCTGATCGATAGCCTGCTTAGCAATATGCTGGAATTTGCCCGCCCCAAACCACCGCAGTTTATAAATGTGAACATCAATGATGTTATTGAAAGGAGCCTTCGATTTACTCCTGGGGTGATCACAAAAGAGATTAGGGTTGAATGGGATAAAACCATACAACCCCCTGATATCCGGATTGATCCCAATCAGCTCAACCAGGTGTTACTCAATCTCTTCATCAATGCCGGATCGGCAATGTCGGGTGGTGGAACTATTTTTATTACTGTATCGTGGACGGTGGCAAATGTTCAGCTTTGTGTTGCTGACAGTGGCCCGGGAATAGATCAGGCGGTCATTGATGATATTTTCACTCCATTTTTTACAACCAAAGCTAAAGGTTCGGGATTAGGGCTTGCCACCTGTAAATCACTAATCAATCTGCACAGTGGTATGATTACAGCTGCCAATCGTCCTGAAGGTGGAGCAATTTTCACCATCACTCTCCCCATCGCCAAGGATAATCAAGAATGCAAGTAACAGGCAGGATATTGGTAGTTGAAGATGATGATCTCATTGGGGCCATGTTGGTTCGAGCACTGAAGAAGGCTGGTCACAAGGTACGTTACGAAAACACACCGGAGAATATTCTTGATATCATCATTTCCTGGTCGCCGGATATCGTGATGCTCGATATAAAGCTTCCCGGGAAAAGCGGCCTTGATATCCTTGCTGATATGAAGAAGCAGGGGATGAAGGCACAGGTTGTGATGCTAACAGCCGACGACTCTGCAGAGACATCAGTCAAGGCCATGAAACTTGGAGCTACAGATTATCTTACCAAACCGTTCAATATTGACGAAGTACTTATGGTACTGGTGGGCATCCTTGAAAAAGAAAAACTGAGGGATGAGGTCAGCTATTTCCGAAAACAGTGTAAAGATCGAACTCAGAAAGAAATTATAGGGAATGCACCTCCGACCATTGAACTTATTTCTCAAATAGAAGCCCTCGCCATCGCTGGAGTAGACAGTGTACTGCTCACCGGAGAAAGTGGAACCGGTAAGGAACTCGTTGCCAGCCAGCTTCACCGCCTTTTGAGCAAAGAAAGCCAAGCTCCGCTCATCCGGATTAACTGTGCTGCTCTCCCGGAATCCCTGCTTGAAGCAGAACTCTTCGGACATGCCAAAGGAACCTTTACCGATGCTCATCACGATAAAAAGGGACTTTTTGAGCTGGCTGATGGTGGATGCCTACTTCTTGATGAAATTGCAGAGATGAAGGTGGAACTGCAGAGTAAACTTCTTCGTGTGCTCGAAGAAAGAAGTATTCGGCGGGTTGGTGGCCATGAAGAAATTCCTGTTTCAGTAACAGTGATTGCCACAACTAATAAAAACATTCCGGAAGAAGTGGAAAAAGGTACTTTTCGTCTGGATCTTTTTTATCGCTTAAACACCTTCCTTTTACACGTTTTCCCGTTACGTGAACGTCAGGAAGATATCATGCCACTGGCTGAATATTTCCTGAAAGAATATAATCACCGTTATAAACGAAGCGCCATAAAAGGTTTTAATAAGAAAAGTCAAAAGCTGATGCGTGCGTATGATTGGCCCGGCAATGTAAGGGAATTGAAAAATATCATCGAAAGGCTGGTGGTTCTCAAAAATCCTGCCGCAGTAGCACCTTGCCACCTTCCACCTGAGATCAGTCTCACTGGTGAGCCTCTCTCCATACTCCCGGCTGCCGGAAACTTCGTTCTTCCTCCTGAAGGGATTGATGCAGAGGAACTTGAAAAAAGTCTTGTGGCTCAAGCCATGGAACTATCCGGAAATAATCAGAAACAGGCTGCAAATCTCCTGAATATGAAATATGATACCTTCCGTTATAAACTGAAAAAACATGGATTGAATGGATAGAGCTGGTTTTTTCATCTCCCCCCCCCCTTTTGTTAAGTGGCCATATGGCTAACCCTTTCTGGCCAAATAGCCATTTCGGGCACAAATAACAATTTCTGACAATTCCCGACCCTCGCCTGGGAACAAACAAGTTTCTGTTATAACGTTAAAATAGTATGACCAGAAAAATATACCACTTCATGGTACATCGATTGCACTTGTTTCGTTAGACCGATAACCGGTCCAACTATAACCGAGTTCAAATTGAACTCATTCTCATATTTTGCAGGAGAGAAAAATGAAGCAAATTTGCAAACAGTTGGTAGCAACAGCAGTTGGTGTGCTGCTGTGTGTTGCCCCGTCCCTGCTATTGGCTGGTGACAGACATGTTGCACTGCAATTGAACCCAACGCCGGCAGTTCAGGGCGGCACGGTCACAATTACTGCAACCGGGTCAGGATTTAAAGATGCCTTGCTCTATGGAGAGATCGACATCAAGAATGCCCATGGTGATAAACTGCTTGATAACGCGAAAATGACCAAGGTCAATAACAAAACCTTTACTTTCCAATACACCATTCCCGGTAATGAAGATACGGGAAAATGGAAAGTAAAATGCAAGCTGTTTACCAGGAAGAAAGATAAAGATAAAAAGGTAGAAATGCGGGTCATTGCAGGTGATGGAACAGTACCACCACCTGATAATAACGATGGTAAACCTGCCGTTGCAATCCATCTCAGCCCAATTCCAGTTGCGCTTGGTAACAATGTAACTATCACTGCAACCGGATCCAACTTTGAAGATGAATTGGTTTATGGTGAAGTTGATATCAAAAATGTTGACGGTGATAAGATCCTTGATAATGCACCAATGACCAAGCTCAATTCAACCACATTCGTTCTCGATTACACTGTGCCAAGTTATGAAGAAGCTGGACAGTGGCAAGTGAAATGCAAGCTTTTCACAGATATGAATGATGAAAAACAAAAAGTAGACCTTTCAGTTGTTGAGGAAGGTGGACCACCTCCGCCTCCAGTCTGTCCAGATAATGACGGTGACGGTTATACAGATGCCGGCTGTGGTGGTAATGACTGTAATGACAATAATAGTAGTATCAATCCGGGTGCCATTGAAATCTGCGAAGATGGTATTGATCAGGATTGTTCAGGTGACGATCTGCTTTGTCCTGTGGATCCTCCAAATTGTCCTGACAATGATGGTGACGGGTACGCTGATGCTGCATGCGGCGGCAATGACTGTGACGACAGTGATAGCAGCATTAATCCGGGTGCCACTGAAATCTGCGGGGACGGTATTGACCAGAATTGTTCTGGCGCTGATATGACCTGTCCCGTCGGCCCCCCTCCTACCAGTGGTCATGAAGGAATTACAGCTTATGATGGACCATCAACATGTATTGCCTGTCATGAGAACTCTGCTCAGGAAATGCTGAACAGTCTTCATATGCAGTGGTCTGGAGCAACACCAAAACTCTCTAATACCAATGGTGAATCTTTGGGTAAAGCAAAGAAAGGTATCAATACTTTCTGTACTTATGCCATGTCTTCAGGGGGAACCTGTTTTAGCTGTCACGTTCGTGCAGATGGCAACGCTCCCCATGCACCAGACATAAACGATGTAGATTGTCTGATGTGTCACAGTGATGTATATAAACGAAAAACCGTTACTGATCCCAACAATACAGAAACAGTAGTAAACGTTCTCGGCGAAACCAAAACCTATGTCTTTGGTGCTCAGGATGCTCAGGGAAACTACACAACTGTCCCTGATTTTAGTGCCATGCCGGCTGGAACGACTATGGTTGATCTGGCAAGAAGCGTCCATTTGCCCACCAGGAAATCCTGTCTTCGATGCCATGCAAAAGCTGGCGGTGGAGACTGGACCAAGCGTGGTGATCTCGGACTGAACAGTGCAAACCCCACCTTTGCAGAAGATGTTCATATGTCTCCATCCGGAGCGAATCTCTCCTGCCAGGCGTGTCATGCGACAGAAAGTGGGCATAAAGTCGGTGGTCGTGGAATTGATTTGCGTCAGACGGAGTCTGTATCCCCCACATGTAAGGCATGTCATACTGCACAACCTCATAATGACAGCACCCTTAATCGCCATGCGGCGGGGCAGGTGAGCTGTCAAGTCTGTCATATTCGTGAATTCGGAAAAGGTGGAGCGACAGAGATGTCCCGCGACTGGCTTTCTCCTCACTGGAATGCAGCCTTTTGTGCAGGACAGGGTGGTTTTGTCGGCCATGAAATTAAGAAGGCCAATGTGAAACCTGACTACACCTGGTTTGATGGTACTTCCTATGTGTACAACCTTGGTGAGACCATCACTCCTGATGCAGATGGTACGTATGGAATGGCCAAGGCTAATGGATCAATTTTTGACGGCAAGTCAAAAATCGTTCCCATAAAACGTCATTTTACGAATATTCCTATTCATGAGAGCGGACAAATCATTGGGCCTCAGATTATGAGAATGTTCATGACTGGCAATTTTGACGATGCTGTTCAAAATGGTATGCAGGATATGGGGCTCAGTGGAAACTACACCATGGTTGATGCCTATGCAGAGATGTTGATCACTCACGGTGTTGATCCTAAGTCCAATGCCCCGAGTTGTACATCATGTCATGATGGAAGCGGGCGGACACCTGACAACAGTAAGATGTTACCGTTCACTGCCCTTGGTTATCACGAGTTCCCAAGTGCCAATATGTGCTCACTTTGCCATAGCAGTAAAAGTATGAATTGGGATAGTATGCATACGTATCATACTGAGAGCAAGTCTATCGACTGCGCTTCCTGCCATACAGCACCACCAAGTGGACTCAAATCAAACCGCAACCAGCTTTGTGCCAGTTGCCATGGCTATAAATCTGAGAATGACACTCAGAAAATCCATAAAAAACATGTAAAGAAAAATATTGCTTGTGCTACCTGTCATACTTTTAACTAGTAAGTAGCTGGAACTGTACTATCTGGAGCCTGGAGAAGTTTTCTCCAGGCCCCTTTTTTGTTATAAGCATCCCTGTCTCCTCAGACCTTCCTGGATCTTTTTCTCCATTACCGGATATGCCAGACTGTATCAGTTCATAGCTGTACCGTTGGTATTTGCTACTCTCCGTATCGTATAATTCAAGATGAATGGAATCAGTTATGTCCCCATCGAGTTAGAAAAACAGGAGAAGATATCCAATTGCAAGGACAATCTGCATCAATGCAAATGGTAGTGCTTTTTTTATAAAACCCACAAATGGCAGATGGATTTTGTATTTATGGATAATGGTTACGGCAACCAAAGTGGAGGCCGAGCCAATGGGAGTAATGTTTCCACCAAGGTTTGCCCCAAAAATCACTGACCACCAGAGAGAGGAATCACTGGCAACATGTTTTGCTGAAAGAATCTTTGCAAGCATGGCCGACAGGGGGATATTGTCAGTCACCGAGCTGAACAGAGCAGAAGCAGCCAGCAGGGACACAGCACCGCCTTTGCTTTCACCATCTCCGATGAGCAGGCCCACGCCCTGGCCGATGAGTTCCAGCACTTTTGCGTGCTCCATCACATTGATGATGACAAAGAGAAAGATGAAAAACAGGATCAGATCCCAGTCAATCGCCTTATAAAACGGGTCCACATCATGTTTGAAACGGATGAGGGCAATGATGGCAAAGCTCATTGCCACAAAACCAAGCCCCAGGTCCTTGATCACCGGTGTGATTGACGTGGTGGCGATCATGGCGATGAAAATCACCAGAATAACAGCAGCAAAAATAAAGAATGTTTTACTCTGAATGGAATCATTTTCATCAAAGCTTTTCACCAGAGTGGCAGCTTCCTCTTTTTCATCTGTCTTTTTTATGGCCTGAACGTTAAAAAACCGGGCACCCAACAGAAGTGTCGCGACTGTGGCCACCAGTACATAGGGGCTGGCCTTTAGAAAGAATTCAGTGAAGCTGATTCCGGCAGTATTGCCCACAATGATATTGGGTACCGAGCTGATAAGGGTCAGTAGGCCGCCAACATTGGTTAGCAGGCCTTCGATGAGCAGAAAACCAAGGAGTTTGTCTGTCCGATTAAGTTTGTTAAGAGATACACCGGTGAGGGAGCCCACTATAATCATGGCAGTTACATTGTTGAGTACAGCTGAAAAAATAACTGTCATCAGACCGTAATACCAGAGCAGTTTCAAGGGGTCGCCCGCAGACATTTTTGTGAGTTTAATGGCAACCCAGCTGAACAATCCGGAGCGGGATGTGACATCCACAAACAGGCTGGAACCGATTATAATGGCAATGACTTCCCAGTCCACGGCCTCAATGTAGACCGGCATGTGCAGTCTGTGACCGCCGGGCAGGATAACGTCACCAAATGGAATGATGCCGAGCCATGATGCAAGAAACAAGCTGATAATGGCAAAGCTACCGACAATAATAGATTTTTTGGCATGCAGTTTTTCTTCCAGTGCCAGAGCGCAGATCATGCATGCAAGGAGCCCGCTGAAAAACCAGGTCAGATTCTGGCTGATGTGTACTGTATGTTCCATTGTAATTACACCACCAGAAGGGGAATCTGACGTAACTCAACGGCCAGTGGATAGGACACGGAGTTCATGGCCTGCTGGTTTTCATCTTTGGCATGCATCACCAGCAGATCCAGTTTTTGAGATTCGATCTGCCTGCGATACTCCTGCAAGCCATCACCAAAACGAACCATGGAGCGGACATCCAGTGAAATTCCATGCTCTTGAAGTATTTCTTTACAGGTCAGGAAATAATCTTCCGGTTCTTTGAGCAGCTGTTCTGAGAGGCGGGTACGGGCTGCGTTTGTATCAATAGAGTCGATTTTTCCAATTGCATCAATATAGCGTTCAAAAATATACTTGTTTTCCACATGGCTGAGGAAAAGTGTTCCCTGTGGTTGAGTCAGACGAACAGCATAGTTGATAAGCTCATGGTTGATGGCCACCAGATCTGTCACCACCATGACTTCCATGGTGTCATGCATGGCATGATCTGCAATATAATGAGCCTTGGGATGGGGCAGCACCAGTACCGGAATATCAGTTTGCTGAATCAGTACATCAAGATGGGCACCGAGTGAGTGCGGAAACTGCCATGCATTGGAGTGCAGATTGCGATAGCTGCAGATCATATCCAGTTCATAGCCATCCACCAGCTTCAGTAGATCCTCCGTTGTCTTAAACTCATGTCCATAAATCAGGAAACAGTCGCGCTCAGAGGCATCGCCCAGTACTGAAAGGAACTGCTGCACACCCTTCTGGAATATTTTTGCTTCGTTTTCCTCAAGATCGGTGATCAGCAGGATAGAATTTAGTGGAATATGACGGTATTCAAGTCGTTCTTTAATGGAAGAGCGAAAGATACTCTCAAATTGATCAACATTGGCCATGGACAGGGGCTCCGAAATATTTTTCTGGTAAGGTCTTTTTCATGGAATGCATTGTAATCGCTTCCCGCTCGGGAATCATTAAAATATTTGTGGAGAAAACCATGGCAGAGCGGAGAAGTAATTGCTTTCGAGAGGCTGAGTGATGATGGTTTGTCACCTTGATCATGAACACCTTACTTAATGGCACAGCAGCAGTTTATCATCCCTGGAATCCAACGGACTCTCCGTTGTACCATTAGTTACAGAATCACTGTGAACACTTATCGTGGTCCCCAATTTTTCTTTTTTTCTTTCTGGAGTATGATATTGACTTTCCATGGGCTTTTTCTGTATAGTGCTGTAATTGTCTAAGGAAATGCTAAGGGTGCTTTTTTGTTAAGCATTAATTTAGTGCCTTACTCCTGGAAAGCTGTAATAAAAAACAAGAAAATCAAAAGTGTTTCAAACTCAAATTATTAGCATAAGCAACAAGGCACTTACTTGCAGTTTACCTGCGTTAGTTGTAACATTCACTTGTTTGCGGAGTGTGTAATAAGAGTTTTGTGCGTTTTGAAGTGTGTTGATGGTACTTTTATTATCTCTGGCCCTCCCCTCGAAAAGCGATTACTTATCACCTAACGCAGGTGAACTGCAAGTAAGTGCCTTGGTGATATAACGTAACAATATGATTGTAATTAGCCTTCCTCAGTTTCTTGTTTTTTATTACAGGAATCATGGAGTAAGGCACTAATGATGATTCCCCAGATTCTTTCCCTTCTCCTTTTTGGAATATCCAGCGTCGGCTTTATCCTTGGCGTTATTACCGATGACCAGGTGTACTGGCCCGCCTCGCACATGGACAAGCCCGGGTATCTGCAAACCGTAACCGATCCGACCTTCGGTTCGAAAATAATCCGCATTGTCGGTAACCCCGGCGAGCCGATTCCAAATATTCCGGGTGAGGTCTGGGCTGATAATAGCCTTCGGCACGGCTACTCCAAACGGCAGCCATGGAACGCCGACCAATCCATAATCTACCTTGACCGGCACGACCCGGAACTGTGGTTGGATGGCATGACCTACCAGCCGCTGTTTACCCGCAAGCACAAACCGGGCACCTCACTGCGCTGGAGCACGGTGGAGCCTCGGGTAATGTTCTATCTCGGCAGAGCAGGCAATGAACATCTTGGGCGTTGGGATGTAGTCGACAATGTGGCCGAAGAACTCGTTGATCTTAGAGGTTACAGGGACATCAGTTTCGGGAAAGGGGAGGGAAACTTTACTTGGGAAGGCAGTAGGGCAGCAATTTGCGCCACCCGCAGAAGTGATGGGAAAAAGGTTGTTTTTATCGTTGATGCTGTTTACAAAACCAAGGGAAATGATATTGATATCAGCACTCTGACTGAGCTGAAAAATTGTACCATTTCACCTCTTGGCAATTATATTGTGATTGGCGCAGATTTGGATGGTAGTGGTGGCGATCGGTTGCAAGTGCGCAAAGCCGCAACCGGAGAAATACTCTGGCAAGAGTATGGTTACGGCTTGCCCAGCCATTTTGACACCCAGATCGATGAGCAAGGCAACGAGGTAATCGTCGGTGTCGGTAAGTCAGACCCTTATAAAGGCATGCTCGTCAAACGGCGGTTGTCGGACGGAAAAATAAACGTGCTGGTCGACAAAGGATACGCCAGTCACACCTCGGGGCGCTGTATCAAACGCAAAAACTGGGTCTATGCCACCTATCAGATACGGGACAACTCTTCCTGGTGGCCATTTCGCAACGAAATTGTTGCCGTCAAACTCGACGGCAGTCGGATTGAGCGGCTCGGTAATCTGCACGCGATTAAATTTGACTATCTCGCTGAATCACACGGCTGTCCTTCACCGGACGGTACCCGGGTGATGTTTGCAAGTGACTGGGAAAAGGGAGACTTCCCGGTTCAGGCCTATGTGATAGACCTGCGCGATAAGGTCGCCAGAAAAAGGTAAAATGTTTCGGCACGACGATGTCCGGTCTAAGGAGAAGAAGGAAAGAAGAAAGAGGAAAGAAAGGGGTCGAAAGAAAGGGGTCGAAAGAAAGGGGTCAAGTCTACCGTTGACTTTAGTTTGGGTGTGTGATAATAAAATCAATCATGTCCAGACCATTGCGCATAGAATATCCAGGAGCCTGGTATCATGTCATGAACCGTGGCCGGAGAAGGGAGAAGATTTTCTCATCCCACAATGATTATGAAGCCTTCATTAAGGTT
>CAMZLC010000160.1 GCA_947311605.1 uncultured Sulfurovum sp. | reverse complement strand
TGCTTCCATCATAAAACCCATCATCACATGTTGAAACAACTCTCGTTCGCTTATTTTCATTTTACCCTCCATTTTCTTTCTTTGAAAGAGTATCATAAATGAAAATTGCGAACTTTATTTTACACTATCTCAAATAAAAAATATTACACAAGAAAAATAAAGCAAAACAACTTGCTTTGACATCATCAAAATACATTTTATGTTATAATAACATCAAAAAGGATTCATTTTGTCATTAAGTGATATTCAAAACATGCCCTTAGAAGAACGTCTGTATCTTATGGAGCAGTTGTGGGATAGTTTTAAATATGAAAAAGAAACTCTAAACCCACCCGATTGGCATAAAGATGTACTTACTGACCGACTGAAAAAATACGAAAATGGAGAATTAGAACTACTCTCGCTTGAAGAACTAAAGTCATCACTATAGATGAAAAGTTTCACAACACTTTTGATTACAGATTTGGCACGTGATGATTTGCGTGACGCTATGGCATTTTATGAAAATCAGACTCTCAATTTAGGCATATATTTTAAAGATAGCATTATTTCCGACTTAGAAGGGTTACTTTTTTATGCAGGTATACATGAAAAACATTTTGGATGTTATAGAATGTTGGCAAAAAGATTCCCCCTTTCTATTTATTATCAGATAATAGACGATAAAGTCATCATTCATGCAATTATGGATGATAGAAGAAACCCCAAATTACATCAAAACAGACTCTTAAACTTAAAATAAACTGAATTTAAAAAAATATTAAGGTTAAGTGGGTACAATCCGTCCACTTAAAACAGATAAGGAAACCATTCATGCAACTAACACAATCCGTGAAAGCCCATGAAGTAGAGAGAGACTGGGTTCTGATCGATGCAAAAGGTAAAACTTTTGGTCGTATCCTGACAGAGGTCGCTACACTGCTCAGAGGCAAGCACAAGCCATCCTATACCCCCAATGTGGACTGTGGTGACTATGTCGTCATCATCAATGCCAAAGAGGCGAAATTTTCCGGCGCCAAGCTGGAGGACAAAGAGTACTTCAGACACAGCGGATACTTTGGCTCGACCAAAAGTACCAAGCTCGTAGATATGCTTGAAAACAGCACCGAAAAACTCTATAGGCAAGCGGTCAGAGGTATGCTTCCCAAGACAAATCTCGGCAAGCAGATGCTCAAAAAACTTAAGGTGTATGCAGGCGAAGAGCATCCCCATACAGCGCAATTCAATAAAGGGGCTAAATAATGGCAACAGTCTATGCAACAGGTAAAAGAAAAAGAGCTATCGCCAAAGTATGGCTGACGCCGGGTAATGGCGAGATGACGATCAACGGTATGTCACTGGATCAGTGGCTCGGTGGTCACGAGACACTCAAGATGAAAGTCAGACTCCCACTCGAAGCGACCAAGCAACTCGAAGCAGTAAATATCAAGGCTACCACGCTTGGTGGAGGGTATTCTGCGCAGGCAGATGCTGTTAAGCATGGTATTTCCAAAGCCCTCGTGGCCTATGAGCCAAGCTTCAGAGCGATACTCAAGCCTATGGGCCTCATGACCCGTGACTCTAGAGTCGTCGAGCGTAAGAAGCCAGGCCGAAGAAAAGCGAGAAGGTCTCCACAGTTCTCCAAGAGATAATTTCTCTTTTGTGGGTAGATATAGAATCTACCCCTACAAAACTTCTTTTGCACTCTTTAGTGCAGCGATCACTTCATCTATATTCTCTTTCGGAATATGTACCTTCCAGTCAGGTTCAGTGCTCTTGGCATTTAGAGAGATGGCGATACTAGCAACACTGTTACTACCGACACCATAAGGTTCTTCGATAGCTCCCACGGTTATTTTCCCATTTTTTGTACTGCCCAAAGCAAATTCTTTTATCAGTTTCATTCTCTACTCCTTGGTGTAAGATTTTAAATTCTATTATAGTAAAAGAGGGTTAATGGGGGGGGTAGGTCGCAGACGATGCTGTGCTATGAGGTGTGGCTGGGGCATGCATGCCCCAAAAATGCGAAGTGCTAAAGCGCTTCTATATCCTCTTCTCCAGTACGAATACGCACGGTGTGAGAGATATCACTGACGAAGATCTTTCCGTCACCTATCTTTCCGGTGTAAGCACTCTCTTTGATCGCTTTGATCGCCGTGTCTGCATAGGATTGAGAGCTGACCACGAGTTCTATTTTGACTTTTGGGATAAACTCTACGATATACTCAGCGCCTCGATAGAGCTCTGAGTGTCCCTGCTGTCTTCCGTAGCCTTTGACTTCGGAGACGGTCATACCTTCGATACCTGCTTCTACCAGAGCATCTTTGACGTCTTCCAGTTTGAATGGTTTGATGATGGCTTCAATTTTTTTCATTTTTTTCCTTTCGGTGGGGGTCAGGTGTGTGAATAGTGACCGTTGGTAAACATTGCAACACCAGACCTCTATTTTTTGAACCTTAGAGGTTCATTGCCTTTTCGCCGTGTACTTTCTCGTCCAGACCGATCAATTCAGTCTCTTCGTCTACTCTTCCGCCACCTGTGAGCATGCTGGCTATGAAATACACCACCGCTGTAGCGATGGCACTGTAAACAATCGTCAATGCAATGGCTTCAAGCTGTGATACTAATTGGCTGCTGAGATTATATTTGTCATCTTTGAGATAAGGGGCGATAAAGAGTACAGTTGCGATCGAACCCCAGATACCTACCAGTCCATGTACCCAGAATGCATCCAGGCTATCGTCTACATTGAAAAGCTTTTTGATCTTGGATACACCCATAAAACCAAGGGCTCCACCGACAAGACCAATAATGATGGCACCGGTAACACCAGCTGAACCTGATGCAGGGGTAATAGCAACTAACCCTGCAACAGCACCAGAAGCACCACCGATGAGCGTAGGTGTTTTATAGACGACGTATTCCATCAGGAGCCATCCTATCACACCCAGAGCAGCAGCGACATTGGTGATCAAAAATGCATTACCTGCTACACCATCGGCTGCTACTTCTGAACCGGCGTTGAAGCCGAACCAGCCAAACCAGAGCAGCGCAGCACCGAGTACTGCATAGACTGGAGAGAAGGGCTTGAGTGCCGCTTTGCCGTAATCTTTTCGTTTGCCCAGTATC
>CAMZLC010000159.1 GCA_947311605.1 uncultured Sulfurovum sp. | reverse complement strand
ATCCTTTGTTCTATAGCTTACTATAATAATGCTTATATTGTTTTATTGCATTTCACGCCTCGACCCTACTCTGTGCCTTTTGAACGATATAGCGGAGAGTTTGAAGCGTTTCGTATGGGGTTTGGTGGGCTTAATGTGGAGGAGATTTTGGAGGGTGTGGAAGTGTTTGAAGAGGTATGGAATGCAGCTATCTTATGATTATTCTAAAAGCATTGAAAGTAGTTTCATGGATACTCTGAAATTAGATACTTTCAATAACACAACAATCTCGTTTATTTCTTTTGGTTTTAACAATTTTTTCTGTTTATACAACAACAAAATTCCGATGAGTCCTATCGTATCAATCCCTAAGGTTTTAGCTACATTTTTTCCTTTTTTTTCATCAATAATCAACGGTACTTTTTTTTCGATAGCCAACACAATAGATTCAGATTCTCCTAAATCCAATCGCGTAAGTAAGTTTTGCACCTTACCCTTATTATCAACTTTTTGAACGCTAATCTTGTCTTTTCTGATGTACGTATCTAAAATCTTTTGTGCATTTAATCGTATGCTTACTTCAGCATAAACAGATTTTGTGATAATAATCATATCCGTAAACTTGAAAAGTAGCTCAAACTTTTTTATATTGATAAGGGTAATAAGTGTTGTGCTATCAGATACCACAACAGCATTTAAAGCCATTTAGAGACCTCTGATTGTACTACATCTATATCATCTTCTATCCAATTCAGACCAAGATTATGTAGTATTTGCATTGCTTCTTGCTTATCTATACCCATGATCTCCGCCATTTTCCCCATAGAGATAAGCCCTTGCTTGTACTGCTCTAATGCCACAGTTTTTTTGATACCCATTGAGAGTGTATTATCATTTAGAGGTATTGTGATACCTATGGGTTTTCCATGTTTTGTGACAAATACAGACTCATTGTTTTCTAAATATTTTGTCATATTGGATGGATTGTTTTTTAGGTCTCGTATAGATACAGTTTGCATAGGTATTCCTTTTTATAAAGTACTACATTTTGTGGGTATATTATACCACAATGTTTCATCTATCTCAATACCCCATCCAATCCAATGTAACTTCTCAATTTTCATGTGCTACGGCTCACCCTCAATATTCCACCCCTCACCTCTCTGAAATTCATACACTACTTTCTCAATAGTAGGTAGATAACCCAATGCTTTGAATCACTCCAATACTTTCGCTATCTCTCTCCTGTTGAGTGTATGTGCTACTTTCCCAGCCAGATTCTCTTCGAGTTTTTTCAAAACCTCTGCTATGGCATCGTTGTTGGCATGGGGGAGAAGCAGGCGGTAGAGTGCCTGGTCGCTTTTGGTTTTTTGTATGCGTCTGGAGAGGTCTGAGCGGGGTGTTTTTCTATGGCGCAGCCTATAGAGGAGAGAGGAGAGGAGGACACCTCCAAGCAGACCCGCCATGATGAGCAGGGTATCTCGAAGCAGATGACTTTTTTGGGGAGGTGTCTGTACGGTGACTTGATAGCTGGGTGTGGTAAGTGTCTCTGTGAGACCGGTCTGGGTGTTGAGATAGGTCCAGGCAAGAGTGGGCAGGGTGAAGTCCTTGTCTGCGACAATAGAAAACCTCTGTGTATAGCTGCTCAGGTAGCTACCGTTGACGATCTTGCTTCGTATCTCTGCCTTGCTCTCGAAAATCAGTGGACCTTGGAGTGGGAGATGCAGTGCCCGTATCCCCTGCAGAGAGCCTCCCCCTTCAATGGTTACCGTGAGATTGACTGGGGTATTTGCCTGTACACTGTGCTGATCGATATGACTTTTGAGTCTGTAGTCTCCTGTGACATGGATGCCTGTGGGTAGTGGCAGTACAGTCAGGGTGACAGGTGAGGTGCGGAGTGTGCGCCAGATATTGCGATAGGTGGCGGGGTCTTTGTGTGCGATCTCTATGCTTTGGGGAGGCAGCGTGATACTGCCGGGTCTTTGGGGGAGGAGTATATAGTGACGACGGTTGGGGTTCTCCGGTACTTTTGTGACCGGTACTATCTTGAAGGCCTTCGCCTTGAGTGTGGGAAAATGCATTTTGGTGATCTGCGCTGTACCGGGGTCTTGTGTCAGTGTGAGGGTTGCACTTACGGGCTCTTCCGTATAGACCTTTTGCTTGGAAAGTGTCAGGCTGAAATGACTCTGTGCAGCAGAGAGCAGTGTGGCAAATAGTAGGCTAATAAGGATTTTGATCATGAGAGCTCCTTTTGGTTTCCAGTGGGATCAATAGGGTCTTGAGGGATAGGTTTTGAAAAAAATTCTCCCAGTACTGTGCTTCATAACTGTCAGACAGCTGCGTGTTTTGTTGTTTGATGCTGCTGTTTTGCTCCGGGGGCACAGTCGTGTCTATCTCGCCGTTTTCTCCGGTGTATCCAGCAGCGGATGAGTTGCGTTTCTTCTCTATGGTTTTGGGTGTTTTGGCATCTTTGAGATCATCGGTGCCATTGTCTTCTTTGAAACGGTCGATCTTGTTGCTGCCGTCACGAAATGCCAGTGTTTCATTGGACTCTTTTAGGTACTTCTCTTTCTCTTTTTTCTCCTCCTCTTTGAGGAGAGCCTCTGCAAGTTTGAGATTGAAAAGTGTATCCGGATGCCGGGAAAACTTGAGCGCATTGCGGTAGAATTTGACAGCCGAAGCTGTCTCGCCCAGTGCCATGAGGCAGTTGGCGATATTGTGGAATTTTTGATGCAGCAGTTGAGGGGTATGGATCAGAATATACTGTGCGATCGCTTCTCTGTAGCGTTTTTCATGCGTGTATATATTGCCCAGATTGTAGTGAAGAGCATCCGCCTGGTGGCTCACCTTCTCGTAGTGGCCGCCTGCCTTCCGATACTGCTTCTGTGCTGTGTAGTGCTGTGCCATCAGGAGATGCCATGTATCTACAGGATCAGCCTGCAAAAAAGCACTCAGCAGTATGAGCATACTTCCCAGGTATTTCATTTGCTCCTCCTGAAACCCAGATGGGTGGCGCCCAGCAGCAGCAGTGCCAATAGCAGAGGCAGGGCATAAGGCTCCCGCTGTTCCCGGAATGTTTCGGATGTATTGTCTGTTGGGTCGGTACCGGAGAGAAGCGATTGCACAAGCTGTGCAAGTGTGGCATCGGAAGCTGTGTGCTGCAGGTAGATACCGCCTGTCTCTGTAGCCAGGATTTTGATCCGGGGATTGATCCGGGTGATGATAATGTTGCCCGCCTTGTCTTTGCGCAGGGTATTGTCTGCCTTGATGACACCCCCCATAGCTGTGCCTATTGCATAGACAGAGACCTGAAGGCGCTGTGCTTTGGCATAGGTGATCTCCTCCGAAAAATCCTGCATCTGCCCTCCATCGCTGAAGAGCACCACTGTTCTGGAACCCTGTGTGGGCAGCAGCATGTCGGCATTTTGCAAGGCAGCCAGGATATTACTGCCTTCTCTGGAAATATGCTTCAGATCGAGTTGGCGCAAAAGCTGTTTCAGCGCATGATGATCAAGGGTGGGTGCTGCGATCAGGTAGCCCTGTGCAGCAAATCCTGTCAAGCCTATCTTGGTAGAGGGAAATGCATCAATGAGCTTCGCTACCCTGTTGTACATGATCTGCAACCTGCTGGGAAACGTATCTTCACAGGACATGGAGCGAGAGAGATCCAGTACCAGCAGCAGACTTTTGTCTGGTTGGTGTGCTCCCAGCGCTTCCCCGGTAGTATGAGGGCCATACAATGCCACAAGCAGAAAAAACAGGGTGGCGTAGTGGGCCAAAGAGAGCGTTCTCTGCCGGTATGCCAAAAAAAGAAAAGGGAGCATCAGAAGTAACGCCAAGAGGAGAGGATAACGAAAGAGCGGTATATGATAGGTTACCGTATCAGTGGCAAGGGTGCTTTTCTCCAGCTGATTGATCTCATGATAGATCGCCTGTAACGCTTGGGGGTCGGTCGCTTGATAGAATTTTCCGCCGGTCTCTTCGGCGATGCGCTGGAGGATCTTGCGTCGATAGTCATCACCGATACCGATGGTATAGACTTTGAGCTGCTGCTTCTTGGCTTCTGCGAGTGCCACTTGCAGGGGGACACTCTTGACGGTGTTGAGTCCATCCGTGAGCAAGATCACGATCTTCTGTTTGGCAGTAGAGTTCTCAAAAAGTCTGACACCCAGATAGAGTGCTTCATAGAGTGCTGTATGCCGTGTGCCGGCAACACCGATACGCATATGCTGCAATACGGTGGTCAGTGCCTCTTTGTGGTAGGTGAGCGGAACGGAAAGGTAGGCATAGTCCGCAAAGAGGCTCAATGCCAGACGATCCCCTTGTCTGCTCTGGATAAAGTCGGACAGGATTGTTTTGGCAGTCTCGAAGCGCTGCGCCTCTCTCATGCTGTCACTGGCATCCAGCAGCAGTGAAATGTCATAACCGATGCCGTGATCCTGGGTCAGACGCTTTTCCTGCACAGGTGCAGAGAGTGCAAGAAGCATGAGAAACAGCAGGGCATAGCGTAAAATCCTTGTAAGATCTCTCCCTTTTTTTGTGGCTTTTTTCAACATAGGTACATTGGGGAAGTAGATTTCTTGGATCCGCTGTCTGCAAAATCTCTCACAGAGCAGATAGAGGGGAAACCCCAACAGCACCCAGGGATAGAGCAGTGTCATGTGAGCCCTTTGATAAAGTCATCTATCTTCTGTATCGTTGCGGTATCAGGCAGGGGTGCGTCTGCCTGGTATTTGTAGGGGAGGAGTGCCTCTTGTATCTCATCGAATAGTGTATCCTCCCTGCCGTCGAGATAGCAGTGTACATCGATAGAAAATCGATAGAGTGTTTCCTGTGAGTGCGTTTTCTGTGACAGTGTCGTCTGAAGATCCAGTGCTTTCAGACGATGCAGTGCCTGGCTCTGAGGGGTACGCGGTCTCTTTTTTCTGTGGTGCGCATACCACCATAACGTCATTATCGAGAGTATCAATAGAGCCATGGAGATAAATAGATAGGGCAGTGCCCCTGTATCGATCTCTACACTTGGCATGATCCCTTTGAGCTGTGAGATATCTGTGGCAGCCTGCATCTATCGCCTCACAAACTGTGCAAGTTTGTCGATCGCATCTTCGTCCGTATAGATTTTGACAAAGGCGATCTGATGCTGGTCGAAGTGCTTTTGGAGCATCCTGTCATGGGTCTTTGCCAGTGCATGGTAGCGGGCAGCGTCCTGTGTATCTATGTGGAGTGTATGGGTTTTGCGTGTGAGGGGATCGGTGATCTCATAACTGCCTCTCAAGGCGAGGGTCTCTTCGTTTCTGTCTCTGATCACAATACAGTAGAGTTCATGAAAAAATGCCAGCTTTCCCAAATCATTCTTTTCTGTAAATTCCCAAAAATCACCAATGAGGAAAATGAGTGACTTTCTCTTGATCTTTTGCATGATCTCTCGGGGGAGTGGGTCAAAATCAATATGATGCCCCAGGGGATCAAGTGCCTGGGCGGTGGTGTAATTGACCGTTGCGATGCCCTGATGCCTTCCGGGGGGCATCCATTGTACCTGCTCATCGGCATAAAAGAGCGTCGTGAGTGTGTCATGGTTGCTGAGCGTGGCATAGCTCAGAGAGGTTAGTACTTCTGTGGCTGTCTCTTTTTTGCTTCTGTACTCCCCGAAGAGCAAGCCGCCACTGTTGAGATAGACCAGCACCACCGGGATCTGTTTGGTCTCATTGTAGAGGTTGACCATAGGTGTACCTGTCCTGGCAGTGATCTTCCAGTTGAGGTGGCGGATATCATCTTCATTGCTGTACTCGCGTACCTCTCTGAACTCCAAGCCTCTGCCGCCGAAGATACTCTCATGTTCGCCGTGTAGGATGTGGAAATGTTTTTTTCTGGTACGGAGCATGATCGATGCCAGCGTACTTTTCTCTGTCGATACGGGAGTCATTAGGGGGCGGGTACTTTTTCCAAAATCTTTCGAATGATGTCATCCGCAGTGATACCCTGTGAGACGGCATGGTAGCTCAGTCGCATACGATGTCTGAGTACGGGGAAGGCGACCCTGGCGATATCTGCAGGTGTGACGAAGGTTTTTCCGTCAAGATAGGCTCTGGCTTTGCTGGCCTTGTAGAGGTCGATACTCCCTCTGGGACTGACACCAAAATCAAGGTAGGCTGCGATATCCTCCAGTCCATAGGCTTCTGGTTCTCTGGTGGCAAAGATCAGTTTGAGCATATAGTGAGAGAGTGCCTCTTCGATATGTATGGCGTCCACCTCTTGTTTCAGGCGCATGAATTCTGTTTTGTCCATGACTGCATGGATCTCTCCAAAGCCATTCTGTGCAACCCGCTGTACGATCTCAAACTCCTCTTCGATCGTATTGTAGCCTACGGTAATCTTGAGCATGAAGCGATCGAGTGAGGCCTCAGGGAGCTCGTAGGTGCCATCCTGTTCGACAGGGTTGGCAGTCGCAAGTACCATGAAGGGTGTTTCGAGTTTGAGACTCTGTTCTCCGATGGTTACCTGTTTTTCTGCCATGGCTTCCAGTAGGGCAGACTGTACCTTGGCGCCGGCCCTGTTGATCTCATCTGCAAGCAGCAGATGGGTAAAAATAGGCCCATGCTTGAGCTTGAAGGTATGGTGCTGCAGATCGAGTATCTCACTGCCTGTGATATCTGCAGGGAGCAGGTCTGGCGTAAACTGTATCCGTTTGAAGTCAAAACCCATGACCCTGGCCATGGTATTGACCGCTGTGGTCTTGGCGATACCCGGTACCCCCTCTACCAGGACATGACCACCGCTGAGCAGTGCGATGAGCATACCATCTATCAGTGCCTCTTGTCCTACGATCACTTTCTGTATCTCTTGCTTGACGGTTTTTATCATAGTAAATTATACTGCATT
>CAMZLC010000158.1 GCA_947311605.1 uncultured Sulfurovum sp. | reverse complement strand
ACAGTTTTTTACACCAGTAAGTCAATGCGTGATACGACAACCTATGCTGCCGACAATATTCAGCACGACTGATATCGCTTTGTCTTTGCTGAGTCACATGTGCTTGCCATTGGCGATGATTGTGTGGGCGGTTTTGTTTTTTGGGCTCTGTATTCATTGGCAACCTCTACTGGTTTTTTTGGTTGCCGTAATGAAACAGATTTTTCCAGGGAAAAATAGATGGGGTTTAATAAGCGCTTACTTGTAAATAGAAGGTTGCTTATTCAATCGGTTGAAAATGCCAAACCCATCACAAGCTGGGGACGGAAAGCCAAGGTCCCTGCTCACAGGATAGCCAGGTTAGGATTCTGCGGCTCGGCTTTTTTTACATTAAACCCGGGGTTTCCTGGAAGGCCATCGTCCTGAACGCATCCAGAAAAAACGATAAATAGCTGCATAAACTAAACAAACAAGGGGGATTAAAACAATGATCAAAACACTTAACAAACAACTGCTACTCTATGCCGCTGCCATTACAATCGGTGGCTTTGTCGCAACCACCAGCCAGGCAGCTTTTTTAACCTGGGATCCAACTACCAACAATATGAACCTTAACGAAGCCTTTGATGTAAATATTTATATTGGTGGCCTTCAGGAAAACGAGGATCTGGGTGGTTTCGATATTGATATCCTGTTTGACGATTCAATGCTGGATTTCACCGGATACACTCTCTATGACGACCTGGGAAATATTACGATTGGAGATGCCGAAGATTGGAGTGGTGGAAATATGGGAGGCGGAACGATAAATTTATCAGAATTATCATGGTTAGCTGATCTCTCATTCCAAAGCGATTCTTTCATGCTGGCAACTCTTTTGTTCACCGCCGACAGTATCGGAACTTCCAGTCTCACCTTTGACTACGTTGATTTCTCAGATAGCTATGGAGATCCAGTCACATACTGGGGTAATGTCCCCGGCACTGTGGATATCACAGCAGCTGCGCCAGTTCCTGAACCAGCAACAATGATGTTATTCGGCACAGGCTTACTCGGTTTAGCTGGAATGTACAGAAATCGAAAAAGGAGACAACAATGAAATATAGATCAGGGAAATATATCCAATCTGCAGCTGTTGCAGCAGCATTATTATTTGGTGGAGCTGCATTTTCACAGGCCGGCTCCCTGGATCTTCGCCTCATTCATATGAACGATATCCATTCACATCTTGCATCTGAAAACAGCAGTCTACTTTTTAATGGTGAAAAAACCTATGTGGAAATGGGAGGTATGCCCCGGGCCACAACCAAAGTTAGAGAACTTGCTGCAGAACGCAGTAATCATCTTATCCTGAATGCAGGAGATACCTTTCAGGGCACTCTCTACTATACCCTGTTTAAGGGAGATGCAACTGCTGCCATGATGAATCAGATAGACTGGGATGCAGTTGTACTCGGTAACCATGAATTCGATGATGGCGATGCACATCTTGCAACATACCTCGACAAGCTCAATGCTGATATCGTTGCCGCAAACGTTGTTCCTGCTCCCGGCAATATTCTTGAAGGAAAATGGTCACCCTATATTATCAAAGAAATTGGAGGCGAAGATCCTCAAACTGTTTCTGCACTAAGAGCTTACCAAGATCAAGTTGACGAATTAAAGTTTGAAGTTGTAGGACAGGCAGCAGAGGATTTAAGTCATATCCGCATTCCGGGATCCGATTATCTCGGCAACAATGGTGATGATTTTCCACTCGGAAGTGAAATTGCTCCGCTCGTTGCAAAAAGCTTTTATGATCTAAGCCTGCGTGCAGATGCCTGTATCCAGAATGCAGGTGGTGTGCGTATCAACGTCCCCTCAGGTGATATCACCATTGATACCGCCTATTCCCTGCTACCTTTTGCAAACACCCTGTTTGAGATTGAAATGAAAGGTAATGAAATCAAGCAGGTTCTCGAAGACGCCATCAGCAACTACTATGATTACGGTGGTTCCAGTGGTTCCTTCCCCTATGCATACGCTTTACGATACGACATCAGCATGGCAAATCCCATAAATGACCGTATTCAAAATCTGGAAATTAGAAACCGGGATAGTGGCGACTGGTCTATCATTGATCCAGATAAAATGTATGTGATTGTTACCAACAGCTATATAGCCTCAGGGAAAGATGGCTACACGACATTTAAAACAGTACAGGATCAACGCGGCCCTGGAATCGACACCTACCTTGATTATGCCATGTCTTTTGTGCAGATGGCGCGAAATTTCACTAATCAGGGAGCACTGTTAGATCCTCTTCCAGCAGAAGATCACTGCATTAAAAGCTATCATGAAGGGTCGGATTTTCGAGTCAGCCCATATCTACAAAACCCGGAAATGGACGGCATGACCATACTGTGGATGTCTGAGACCTCAGAACCGGGATCGGTTGATGTAGCAGGTATTGGAAGCTTTACCAGTTCACTTGAGCTTGCAAAGGATCTGGCTTATCATGTCAATGAAATTGCGAATCATTTTAACGGAAACGATCCCGGAATACCATACCAGCACCGGGTACGTGTAAGTGGCCTCAGCGCGGGCACCAGCTATAAATATACCGTCCACCAGGGATCCTCTTCCTATACAGGCACGCTGAAAACCACCCCCGAAAGAGAGACAGATATCCGATTTATCGTCTACGCCGATTCAGAAACGGAGCCGGAATCAACAGGAAAAACCAGACGCAACTCAGAGCCATATGGTGATTTTGATCGTCAATACTGGCTTGACCAGACTGAAGGCTATGCAATCAATATTCAAACCATGAAATCAAGGAATCCCGATTTCATAGCTGTTGCCGGGGATATTGTCCAGTCTGGGAATGAACAGCGTGACTGGGATGAATTTTGGCAACACAATGCAGGGCGCTTCAATGATATCGGTTCAGATGTTCCGATTTTCCCAGCTGTTGGTAACCATGAAAACCACTCTGGTGGAGACGGTGGTGGCGGTTTTTACACCACTCCTCTTGCCAAAGATGCATTGGCAAGATACCGCAGCTATTTTGAAACTCCTGATAATGGATCAGGTAAACCGGAACTTCAGGACAGATACTATCGCGTTGACTACGGCCCAATAACTTATATCACCATTGATGGAAGCAATGGCAGCCCTAATCAGAGTGCTCAGGATACCAACTGGTACCTCCATGGTGAAGGCGAAACCTCAATCGACAATCCGGAATGGGGCGCGGGGGAAGCACCTGACTTCAATCCCGGTTCCACGCAGTATCAGTGGCTTGAAGAACAGCTTGCCGATGCACAGAAAAGAAGCCGTTTTACCTTTGTTCAATTCCACCACAGTCCCTATTCTGTCGGACCTCATGGTTTTAATCCAGGAGAAGGCGGTCAAAGTAATGGTGAAGACAAACAGTCCGGTGTGCCCACTCGCGTGTTAACGCCATTGTTTAAAAAGTATGGGGTTGATGCAGTTTTTGGTGGCCATGATGAGATGTATGAACATTCGCTGGTGGATAATATTCATTTCTTTGATGTCGGGATCGGTGGTGATGGACTTCGCGGCCCGTACATGGGTGAAGATGGAAAGTATGACCATCCCAGCAATAATCCCAATCAGCTTTTCCTTGCCCACCTTGATGCACCTGAAACTTGGGCAGGAAATCAACTTATTGCTGGTGGTAAACATTACGGCCATCTCGAAGTCAATATCACCAAAAACAATGGAGAATGGCAGGCTGAGTTGACCCCGGTATATGTATTCCCGTTGATGACTGAAGATGGAGAGATACAACGTGATATTGCTGGAAATCCTGTTTTTGAACGAAGAATCTATGACGATGTGACTTTACTTCATCGTTCTGTCTCTGACCTTGATGATGATGGTGACACAGACCGAAAGGACATCAGGATAGTCCGTAAACACATGCGCCAGCCTCTGGAAAACTGCCCGAATTGCGATATAGACGGGGACGGCAGAATCACCATCCGCGATGCCCGCAAGATGGTTGGCATGTGTACCAGGCCCAACTGCAAAACGCATTGATTCACTCAATTGCCAGATTATCAGTGTCCTAAACCGGCTTGTACAGTGCCGGTTCAGGGCATTGCCATAACTTAAAACATGTTTTGTATCGGATTATTTTTAACAATAACAGAACATCCTGCTAACTATTTTGTAACAAAAACAATGCAATATTAAAACTAACGCAGAGAAACTGCAAGTTAGTGCCTCGAAGGTCTCTCTTTGTTCACCATCTGTTGCTATTCTCTCATATAGTCTCAGAGTCTATACTTACTTGTTTTTTATTGCTGGAGTTATGGAGAAAGGCACTAAAGTTGATGTTAAATTCTCAACAAGGAAGGAATGACAGAGTCGTAAAAAATTCAAATTAACCACAGAGGTAGTAATTACCATGCGATTTGCTCTCTACTACACACCGCAACCTTTTTCTCTGTTATCGGAAATCGGATGCAAATGGCTCGGCCGGGATGCTTTAGCACAAAATGAAATAGAGCAAGATCATTTCCATGGAATAAAGAGGTGCAGGCTTGCTGAAATAACCCGTGTCCCTAGACGTTACGGTCTACATGCAACATTAAAAGCACCATTTAGTCTTGCCAGAGATCGAAATGAGGATGAGTTACGAACTGCCATAAACGAATTTACTGCCAGATGGCATGTATTCTCTACTGCTCCTCTGGTTCTTCGTCAAATTGATGGTTTTTTTTGCTTGTGTCTCGAGCAGCAATCTAGACAGCTGAATGCCCTTGCTGCAGCCTGCACGCAAGAATTCGATATATTCAGAGCCCCTCTGACCCGTCTTGAGCTTGCGCATCGGCATGCAGAAATCCTCACCCCATCGCAAAACAAGAATCTCAGCAACTGGGGATACCCTCATGTTCTCAATGACTATCGTTTTCACATCACTCTTACCGGTAGAATTATCGATACCTCCGAGATACATTTTCTACGTTCATTACTATCAGAATTATTTGCCCCGGTACTGGGGAAACCGCTTATGATTGGAGCAATCTGCCTTTTTATTGAACCGGCTTATGGGAGAGACTTTTATTATGCAGACCATTTTCCATTCAATAATCCCTGCCAGGATACCACTAACGCAGGTGAACTACAAGTAAGTGCCTTGGGACATAACGTAACAATATGATTACAATTAACCCTCCTCAGTTTCTTGTTTTTTATTCCAGAAATCATGAAATAAGGCACGGAAATAATACTTGAGCCCTCCTCTGACAATTTTAACGATAATCGAAACATATCTGAACAAAATTCGAATATTTGAGGTTTATGGTGTGATCTTACAAGACACTCACATTCAACCAACCCCGATTTTCACAGGTAAGGTGTTATGCTCTATTTTTTCTTATTCCTTCTCTTTATTGTTTTAGCTGCTGTTGCCGTCTGTTTTCTTCGCTCGTTGAAATCATCTGAAATGCCCCCCAATGCAAAGCTCATCGTCGATGCCTGGAATGCAACTTCTAACGCGGAAAAACCGTAAGTAAGTGCCTCGAAGGTCTCTCTTCGTTCGCTATCTGTTGCTTATGCTAATAATTTGAGTTTGAAACACTTCGATTTTCTTGTTTTTTATTACAGCTTTTCAGGAGTAAAGCACTAATGGCCCCAGTATTCAGATCCTCCCGATCCCCTCAGGTATATAAGTAATTAACCATGACTTCACTTTCACAAAAAGCGACAATCGCAGCATCACCGCTCCTTGTTCTTTTTGCTTTTGCACTGCCTCTCTCAACATCAGCAGGGTCTATCCTTGCAATCCTTCTGGTTACTACCTGGCTGATATCGGGAGAAATGGGGCTCAAGTTCAAGGAAATTTTTCGCAACCCCGTTGCCATTGCAACCCTTCTCTATATCCTTTTGCACATAACAGGGCTCCTTTGGACTGAAGACTTGCATTTTGGACTTGAGATTCTACAAAAGCAGTGGAAACTCCTTCTTTTTCCTGTTTTTCTCACCATCGTAAAAAAAGAACATACCAGATATTATATGCTCGCTTTTGTGGCAGCGATTACCCTCAAAGCCTGTAAGGCATATCTTGTCTGGATGGGATTCTTACATCTCCCTCCAGCCTCTATTTTTACCACCTTGGGCACAACCCATGTGATGTATAATCCCATGCTGGCACTTGCCTGCTATATCATTTTACAAAATTTGCTTTTCACCACCAATAAGCCTGTTTCTCAAATAGCACAAATCGCACTACTCCTTTTCCTTTCCTGCAATATGTTTATCACTGTCGGACGGACTGGTCAGATAGCCTTCTTTATCCTTTTGGCAGTTGTCCTTTTTCAATACTTTTATAGACTCTCAAAATTAAAACTCTTATTAGGTCTTATTCTCCTGCCACTTTTGATAACAGCAACATATCAATGCTCTTCAACATTTAAAAGCCGCATAGATATGGCAATTACAGAAACAAAAAATCATGCATCCTGTGAAATCACTTCTGTGGGTTTGCGAGTCTGGTTCTATAAAAACACCTTCCTCCTCATAAAAGAAAACTGGCTCATTGGCACGGGTACCGGTGATTTTCCCACTGAATATGCCAAAATTAATCAAATCCATTCACCTGCCTTACCCAATACGGACAATCCACATAATCAATACCTGTTAATTGTTTCTCAATTTGGTATTGCTGGTTTTATCAGTTTAATAAGTATCTTTTTCAGTCAGCTTGTTATCGCATTTAAACGAAGAGATGTACTCACTCCCATGCGTCAGGCTTTTCCGATCTTTTTTCTTGTGATTATGCTGGCTGAGTCCTATTTAATGGTTTATGGAACCGGCTTTCTCTTCTCTTTATTTAGTGCCTTTTTGTATAAGGAATACTCGGACGACACTTCTACGACATGAGACTTTTCCACAAAAGAGTTTTTTTCACAAAAGACCAATTCGAAGGCTCACAGTTCTCCATCGGAGAGTTTACCTATGGTACTCCCGATGTAAGGAACTACGATTTCAAGACAAAACTCAATATTGGAAAATACTGTTCTTTTGCAGCCAAAGTATCCATTCTACTCGGTGGTGAACACCGCTTTGATATGGCAACAACCTTCCCCTTTGCTGAGATTCCTGAAGCATGGCCGGAAACAGAAATACTTCCCGGCATGACAGGAAGCAAGGGCGACATTACTATTGGGAACGACGTGTGGATAGGCCATGGGGCAACCATCCTTTCAGGAGTAAGCATTGGTGATGGTGCTGTTATTGGTGCCAGTGCCCTTGTTTGCCGGGATATCGCTCCCTACTCAATAGCAGGAGGCAATCCGGCAAAAACCATTAAAATGCGTTTTGACAATGAAACGATATCGCGACTCATCAACCTTGCCTGGTGGGACTGGCCTGAAGAAAAAGTACGCTCCAACATACACCTCATTTGCAATCCTGATGTTGAATCACTCTTAGACACTCATGGCTGCTAAGACACTTTGCAGTGTGGTAATAATAAGTTACAATAATTATGATAATTGCACCGGCCCCTGTTTACAAAGCCTGCTTCAAGACCCAGATGATATTGAAATTATTGTTGTTGACAATAACTCTGACGCCTATACAAAATCCTGCCTCACTGAATTGTCTCATAATGAGAGTCGCATACAACTCCTTTTAAATTCAGAACTCCTGACTTAGCGGGAATTAGAATGACACCTTTTTGCTAATTTTTAACGAAATATTGCCGTTTGGTGTCGGGAAGAACTTTGGTACTGTTATGTAACAAGCTGTTTTGTTAGTGCTT
>CAMZLC010000157.1 GCA_947311605.1 uncultured Sulfurovum sp. | reverse complement strand
CTCATCGAAGAGCGTCTCTTCGAGAACCGCTTTATGCACGTCAGTGAGCTGAACCGCCTCGGTACGGATATCTGGCTCAAAGGCAATACCGCTGCCGTGCATCCTGTCAAAGCGCTCAACGGTGCAGTGGTCATGGCTACAGACCTGCGCGCCAGCTCTGCCCTGGTGCTTGCCGCACTGGCAGCCAATGGTGTGACACAAATCAAAAGGATCTATCACCTCGACAGGGGCTATGACAATCTGGAAGGAAAACTATCCTCACTAGGTGCAGATATTGTACGGAAAAGTGGGACATAGGGTCTTGTAGACACAAACGGGCTCTTTGGGGGCGACAAGCTTCGGTCGCTGATAACATTATGCGACTGAAGTCGCATCCCCTTCTTGTTTGATGCGTACTATTTTTTGTAAGGTACCTTGGCACTGGGCGTCTTGCAACTCACACCCGAGAGATGCACATCCTGATCATCGAAAAAGATATCTGCGCTAAAAGCTTTGACTACCTCTGACTTCTCTACCCCTCCCAGAAAAAAGGCCTCATCCACACGCACATTCCATGCCTCAAATGTACGGATCACCCGTTCAAAAGTGACAAAATTGCGTGCGGTAATGAGTGAGGTGCGTATCGGTGCCTCTTCCATGGGGAATTGGGACTGAATCCGGGAAAGTACCTTAAGCAGTTTGGCAAAAGGGCCTTCCGGGAGTGGTTTCTGGGCATTTTTCTTCTCATGTTTCAAAAATGCCTCCAGTCCTTTCTTCTTGTAGATCTTTTCGGAAGCATCCGAGAAAAGTACTGCATCTCCATCAAAAGCGATACGTACCTTCTTGTCTCTGTTGCGTTTTTTGTAACGCTTGGGAAGTATACGTGCTGCTGCAATACCTGCATTGATGGAGACTTGCACATCTGCCTCGTGTACCGAGAGAAACAGATCTACCGAAAAAGCCTGGAGATATTTGGCAATAGGCTCACCGGCACTCCACCCTGCCCTGTCTATATCGAGCTTGTAGTGGTCTATAGATCTGCGAATACGCAGCCCTGTAGCAGCATTGTTGCGGGAGAGGATGATCACCTCAATCAGCTTCTCATTAAAATGGGTATTGATATCTAGGAAGTTTTGGATAAAATTAAATGCTGCGCCAGGCTTCAGTATCTTGCCTTCGTTGGCTATCTGGTGATGGTAGTAGTGCACCAGCCCCTTTTTGTCAAAGAGTCGGTTCTCCTCCTCCAGATCAAAAAGTGCACGCGAACTGATGGCAATGACCAGTTTCTCTTTCAGGTCATAGGCCACAGAAGTACTTTAGTTTGCAGGCTGGAGGATAACAGCACCGGAATTGCTGCCGGCTGCGCTGTTGTTTTGTGCCTGATTCCCTTTGAGAGAAGCCACGGTTCCCTCGATATTTCTATCATTGATCGCTTTGGCGGAACTGATGAGCTGATACTCCTCTTCAAAATCGAGTCTGTTACCATAGGAGAGGCCTTTGGCAGCTTTATACTCGGCGATAGACTTTCTGGTGCCCCGTCCGACTGCACCGTCTATCTTGGTGTGATAGAAACCGTGGATCTTCAGGGCAGTTTGGATTTTTTTGCCTTTGCTGCGCTTGCTGTTGTCTTTGGAGATCAGTACTCTGTCAAAGGCAAAAAGATCGCCTAGATAGATCAGGGCATCCTTTGCTCTCGGACTCAGAGAGGCAGTATCCCCTATTTCATAGGCAGTATTCATCGCTTTGATTGCGGAGCGTGTCTCATAGGAGTTTACTTCACCATCTATTTTACCATGGTAGAACCCTAGTGCTGTGAGGGCTTTTTGCAGTTTCTTTTCGCTGGTCATGACCGGCGCAACATATCTTTTCTTGTGTCTTCTTTTTGTCCGATGTCTCCTGTGTCCGTTGCGATACGCTGCATTGGTGATCACTGAGCCGACCACTCCACCTATCACTCCACCTACCAATCCATCACCAAAGCTTGCATAAGCAACATTTCCTGTCAATAGTGAACCTGCCAATATAAGCATTGCACTTTTTTTTCTTAATATCACATCTTCTCCTTTTTGTTCTCGATAGAATTCTATAAATGCTAGTATAGCATGAAAATGTGTCAAAAAAGTGTGAAGACCACACAAATTGATCTCTTTTTGCAAAAGAGTACTCCATTTTCTCCCCTAAAGTGATTTTAGGATACAATCGCGGGATACTTTACTATACATATATAAAGAGGATTTTTTGTGAGAACACATTATTGTGCAGAGATAGATGAAAAACAGATAGGTCAGTGCGTGACTGTCTCCGGCTGGGTTGCCAGCCGGCGAGACCATGGTGGTGTGATATTTATCGACCTAAGGGACAAAGATCAGGTGGTGCAGCTCGTCTGCGATCCTGCGGACAATGTCGCCGCACACAAGCAGGCCGAAGAGGTGCGCGACCAGTTTGTGCTGATCGCTACAGGCAAAGTACGCGCCAGAGGTGAGGGGCTAGAAAACCCCAACCTCAAGACAGGTAAAGTTGAGATCATTGTCGATGATTTGGTCATCGAAAACAGATCACTGCCTATGCCTTTTGATCTGGGCGATGAAAAGGTCAATGAGGAGATCCGACTCAAGTACCGTTATCTGGAACTCAGAAGCCAAAGGTCTTACGATATCTTCAAGCTTCGCTCCAAGGCAACTATCGCAGCACGTAATGCGCTGGATGCACTGGACTTTTTGGAGGTAGATACCCCCATACTGACCAAATCCACCCCTGAAGGCGCCAGAGACTATCTGGTACCAAGCCGTGTACACGGTGGCGAGTTTTATGCCCTTCCCCAGTCTCCACAGCTTTTCAAGCAGCTGTTGATGGTGAGTGGTTTTGACCGCTATTTTCAGATTGCCAAATGCTTCAGAGATGAAGATCTCAGAGCCGACAGGCAGCCAGAATTTACCCAGATAGATGTCGAGATGAGTTTCTGTGACCAGGAGGATGTGATCGCAGTAGGTGAAAAGCTCATCCATGATGTGTTTGACAAATGCGGCTTTGAAGTGCCGGAAAAGTTCCCGCGCATGACCTACCATGAAGCGATGGAGAAGTATGGTACAGACAAGCCGGATATGCGTTATGATCTGGCGATGGTCGATGTCATCGATATCTTTGCCCGCTGTGACAACGAGATATTCTCCGGTATTGCCAAAACACCCAAGAAGAACCGTATCAAGGCGCTCAAAGTGCCTGGCGGAGACACGGTCTTCTCCAAGCGCCAAATGAAAGGTTTCGAGGAGTATGTCCGCAAATTCGGCGCGCAGGGGCTGGGTTATTTCCAAATGAAAGAGGAGGGACTCAAGGGCCCACTGATCAAATTCTTTAGCGAGGAGGATATTGCCGAGATTATCCAAAGGTGCACACTTGAAGTGGGTGATGTCGTCTTTTTCGGCGCAGGTGAGAAAAAGACAGTACTTGACTATATGGGGCGGTTCCGTATCTATCTGGCAGAACTGATGGAGATCATCCCTGCAGAGAGCTTTGCATTCCTTTGGGTAGTTGATTTTCCGATGTTTGAAGTCGAGGACGGCAGGGTTAAAGCACTGCACCATCCCTTTACTCAGCCAAAATCACTGGACTACGAGGAGATCGAAGAGATCGAATCAATCGCCTATGATATCGTACTCAACGGCACAGAACTTGGAGGCGGCTCTATCCGCATCCACAGAGAAGCAATGCAGGCAGAGATCTTCAAGCTTCTTGGCATCTCCGAAGAGGAAGCTCAGGAGAAGTTCGGCTTCTTGCTGGAGGCACTGAAGTTTGGTGCACCGCCACACGGTGGGTTCGCCTTGGGACTGGATCGCATGATCATGCTGATGGCCGGTACTGACAGTATCCGCGATGTGATCGCTTTCCCAAAAACACAAAGGGCACAATGCCTGCTGACACAGGCGCCAAGTCCTGTCGACAACGAACAACTCAAAGAGCTGAGTCTTAGACTGAGACAGAAAATTCAAACAGAAGGATAAACCATGGCAAAGAAACTATTTCTCATCATAGGAGCCCCCGGTTCCGGTAAAACCACAGATGCAAGCATGATCGCAGAAAAGCATAGCGACAAAATCGTCCACTACTCTACTGGTGATATGCTCCGCGCCGAAGTAGCGAGCGGTAGCGAGCTGGGAAAGACCATTGAAAGCTATATCTCCAAGGGTGCTCTGGTGCCCCTGGAGATCATTGTCGATACCATTATGTCTGCGATCAAAAATGCGCCAGTAGACGCGATCCTGATCGACGGCTATCCCAGAAGTGTTGAGCAAATGACTGCCTTTGATGAGATCGAAGCCAAAGAAAAGGATGTTGATCTTGTCTCTGTCATCGAAGTGCGTGTGAGTGAGGAGGTCGCCAAAGAGCGTATCCTTGGCCGTGCAGCAGAAGCCGCACCCGGAGAAGGCAGGAGTGATGACAAAATCGAAGTATTTTACGACCGTATGAAAATCTATACAGATCCCTTGGTAGAGATCCAAAATTTTTATACAGACAAAAAACTGCTACATGTGATCAATGGTGCGCGTACGCTTGAAGAGGTCGTTGCAGAGATGGATACTTTTGTATTGAAAAATATCTAGTGCTTCAGAAAGAATCTTCTTTGTCAGAAGATTCTTTCTTATTTTGATAGACTATTGTTGTCCTACGCAAAGATTTTTGGTGCGCCTAATTGTGCATGAATTTCATTGGCCTCATCTGCGGCTATTCTGAGTGCCTCTGCCAATTCGCCAAGATACTGAGCTTCACTGTTTTCATCTAGG
>CAMZLC010000156.1 GCA_947311605.1 uncultured Sulfurovum sp. | reverse complement strand
TGTTCCAACTCCATAGAAAGTTTGGTATAGGTCGCTTGCAGCATAGGCTCTTTTTGCACGGTGTTTTTCCTTGAAATCATTAATATTTTCGTGTATTATACCAAATATAGCTATAATTGCATCGATCTATACCAAGAGGAAAACAGATGTCCAAAAAACATATTCTTATCACCAATGATGACGGCTTTGAGTCAGAAGGATTGCTTGCGCTCAGGGAGGCTCTTGCGCCTATTGCCGAGGTGACCGTCGTCGCACCTACGATAGAGAAGTCCGCATCAGGACACTCTCTGACACTAACCCGCCCTCTGCATTTCATCCAGCTGGAGGAGCACTTTTACAAGCTGGATGACGGCACTCCCACAGACTGTATTTTTCTCGCACTCAACAAGCTTTTCAAAGCAAACAAACCTGACTTGGTGATTTCTGGTATCAATATTGGTTCCAATATGGGGGAGGATATCACCTATTCCGGTACCGCTGCCGGTGCCATGGAGGCAGTACTGCAGGGTATTCCCGCTATCGCTGTCTCTCAAGTCTATGCAGAGCACGGAAAGAGCATCGAGGAGCACGGCTATGCACTGGCTCAGGCACGCATCGCCACCCTGGCAGAGAAGATTTTGCGTGGCTCCTTCCCTCTTCCTTCCAGGCGTTTTCTCAATGTCAATATCCCTCCGCTTCCCCCTGAGGCCTGCAGAGGCTTCAAAGTCACGCGTGCGGGCAATCGTCTCTACGGCCACCATGCAGAGGTGCACCACAATCCACGGGGCAAAGAGTACTACTGGATCGGACTGCCAGAGCTGGGTTGGCTGGAGACCAGAGGGCACACCACGGATTTTGAAGCAGTCAATGACGGCTATGTCTCCATCACTCCCGTACAGCTGGACATGACAAGCTATGAAGATATCGAGGCACTGGGGGCGTGGCTCTGATGCGGTTTGAGCGCTGCCGCATGCTCTTTGGCGAGGAGGATTTCGCCAAACTTCAGGCGGCATCGGTGATCATTCTGGGTGTAGGCGGTGTGGGCAGCTACGCCCTGGACTGCCTCTATCGCAGCGGTGTGGGGCAGATCACGATCCTGGACTACGACCATTACGACATCACCAATCAGAACCGACAGATAGGCTCAGAGGCCGTAGGCGTACGCAAAACAGAGCATCTACAGGATCTCTATCCCGGCATCAGGGTAATCCATCAGCAGATGGATCTGGCGTGGCTGGAAACCTTTGATTTTGCCCCCTATGATCTGATCATCGATGCAGCCGATACCAGCAGAGTCAAGATAGAACTGGCAAAGAGAGAGTACAAAAAACTTCTCATGTCACTGGGATCCGCCAAGCGCTATGACAGCAGCAAGATCGAAGTGGGTTCTATCTGGAAAAGCCACGGAGACGCACTGGCCCGCAAGATACGAAACGAACTCAAAAAAGCCAAATTTGACAGAAATTTTACCGTGGTCTTTTCGTCTGAGCAGGCAAAATGCAAAGAGAAAGGCTCTTTCGTGGGAGTGACTGGGGCTTTTGGGCTCACACTCTGTTCGGAGACCATCAAAAGAATTTTGGCATCAAAGTAGCCATTTTTTAGATGAGTTTGGATATAATCCTTCTTATTTTTTGATTTATGCCAGCGGTGCATGAATCATCATTTCAAGGAGCGACATGAGCGATCTATTTGAGAACAATGACAATGTAGGCGAGGTACTGATCGAAGACAGTATCAGAGCCAGTTATCTGGACTATTCCATGAGCGTTATTATCGGGCGTGCACTGCCTGATGCCAGAGATGGGCTCAAGCCTGTGCACAGACGCATCCTCTATGCGATGAATGAGCTCAATCTCAGCCACCGTGCAGCCTATAAGAAGTCTGCCCGTATCGTAGGAGATGTCATCGGTAAATACCATCCCCATGGTGATACAGCAGTCTATGACGCTCTGGTACGTATGGCACAGGATTTTTCCATGCGTGCACCTCTGGTAGACGGACAAGGGAACTTTGGCTCAATTGACGGTGACAATGCTGCTGCGATGCGATACACCGAAGCACGCATGACCAAAATCGCAGAAGAGTTGCTACGCGACCTTGAAAAAGATACAGTGGATTATGTACCAAACTACGATGATAGTATGAGTGAGCCTGATGTGCTCCCCAGTCGCATCCCCAACCTGCTGCTTAATGGCTCTAGCGGTATCGCCGTCGGTATGGCGACCAATATCCCTCCACACAGAATGGATGAACTGATCGATGCGCTACTGATCCGTATCGATGATGATACTGCAACGATCGAGGACCTGATGGGTGCCATCAAGGGGCCTGACTTTCCTACGGGCGGCGTGATCTTTGGACGCAAAGGGATCACCGATGCCTATACTACAGGCCGCGGACGGATCAAAGTCAGAGCCAAAACACATATTGAGCAAAAAGGTAACAGAGAGGTCATCGTGATCGATGAACTGCCTTTTCAGGTCAACAAGTCTCGTCTAATCGAGAATACTGCACAGCTTGTACGCGACAAGCATATAGAGGGGATTTCTGAGATCAGGGATGAGTCTGACAGGGAGGGTATCCGTGTCGTGATGGAGCTCAAGCGTGATGCCATGAGCGAGATCGTGCTCAACAACCTCTTCAAATCCACGCAGATGCAGACCACTTTTGGTATCATTATGCTGGCGATCGTCAACAAAGAACCCAAAGTCTTCAACCTGATGGAACTGATGGAGCTTTTCCTCAATCATAGAAAGACTGTCATCATTCGACGCACGATCTTTGATCTGGAGAAAGCCAGAGCCAGAGCCCATATCCTAGAAGGTCTCAAGATCGCTGTAGACAATATCGATGAAGTGATCAAGATCATCCGTGCCTCCTCTGACGATCAGGATGCCAGAGAGAATCTCATGACACGATTCAGTCTCTCCGAGATCCAGGCCAAAGCGATCCTAGAGATGAGACTGAGACGGCTGACAGGTCTGGAGATCGAGAAGATCGAGAATGAACTCAGAGAACTACTCAAGACCATCGCCAAGCTCGAAGCCATCCTTAAGAGCGAGAAAAAGATCATTTCCATCATCCGTGATGAGCTCGTAGAGACCAAAGAGATGTTCTCACAGGATCGTCGTACCGAAATCGTAGATGACTATGATGATATCGATATCGAGGATCTGATCCCTAATGAGCCGATGGTCGTGACCATCACTCATAGAGGCTATATCAAGCGTGTACCGGTCAAGCAGTACGAGAAGCAGCGCAGAGGTGGCAAGGGCAAAACAGCCGTGACCACCTATGAGGATGACTTTATCGAGCGTTTCTTCATCTCCAACACCCATGATACACTGATGTTTGTCACTGACAGAGGGCATCTCTATTGGCTCAAGGTCTATCGTATCCCGGAGGGCTCTAGATCCGCCAAAGGCAAAGCAGTGGTCAACCTGATCAACCTGCAGCCTGACGAGAAGATCATGTCCATCATCCCCACAACGGATTTCGATGACAACAAAGGCTTGGTATTCTTTACCAAAAACGGTATCGTCAAGCGTACCAAGCTTAGCGAATACAGCAATATCCGAAGCAACGGTGTCAGAGCGATCAACCTGGATGAAGAGGATGAGATCGTAGAGGCACGTATCGTCAAGCCAGAGGCCCAGTGGCTCTTCGTGGCGACCAAGATGGGTCAGTGTATCCGATTCAAGGTCTCTGATGCACGGGAAATCGGCAGGGTGTCGCGAGGTGTGACCGCAATCAAATTTAAGATCGAGGGCGACTATGTCACCGGCTCCGCCGTCATTGAGAATGAGGGAGATGAGATCCTTATCGTCAGCGAAAAAGGGCTCAGCAAGCGTACGGAAGCCTCCGAATACAGAGAGCAGAGTCGTGCAGGCAAAGGCGTGATCGCCATGAAACTCACACCCAAAACAGGCAATGTGGTAGGTGTGGTGTTTGTGGAGGACGACAAGGACCTCATGTGTCTGACCAGTATCGGCAAGATGATCCGTGTAGATATGCAGTCGATCAGAAAAGCCGGTAGAAACACCTCTGGCGTCAAAACAGTCAATGTCGAAGCCAAAGACAAAGTCGTCAGTATCGCCAAGTGCCCCAAAGAGGAGGCGGAAGAGCCTGAGATGCTCGGCGAAGAAGCGCAGAATAATTTAGATTTAGGATTGGAATAAAAAAGAATGAGTAGAAAGTATAATGTAGCCGTCGTTGGTGCCTCCGGTGCTGTCGGTGAAGAGTTGTTTCATGTCTTGGGGGAGCTGGACTTTCCTATCGCTGACCTGCTACCTCTAGCCTCAGCCAACAGTGCAGGCAAAGAGATAGAGTGTCAGGGGAAATCTTATAAGATCGAAGAGTTGACAGAAAGCATTTTCGAGGGCAGAGAGATCGATATCGCCTTTTTCTCTGCTGGCGGCAGCATCTCGGAGCAATACGCCAAGTATGCCGTAGATGCCGGTGCCGTGGTGATCGACAATACCTCCCATTTTCGTATGGATGCGGATGTGCCATTGGTTGTGCCTGAGGTCAACCCTGAGGATATCGCCGCATGGAGAGACACGGGCATCATCGCCAACCCAAACTGCTCTACCATCCAGATGGTACAGGCACTCAAGCCTATCCATGATATGTATGGCATCAAGCGTGTAGATGTGAGTACCTATCAAGCCGTCAGCGGTGCCGGTAAAGCAGGTGCCCAGGAGCTGGTGCAGCAGATGCAGGACTTTTTCGCCTTCAAGCTCGATGAGAGTGAACACAAGGCGTTCATGCATCAGATCGTACTCAATGTCATCCCTCAGATCGATGTGCCTCAACCCAACGGCTACACCAAGGAGGAGATGAAGATGGTCAACGAGACCAACAAGATCATGCACTCCAGTTTCGCCGTATCGGCCACCTGCGTGCGCGTACCGGTGCTCAGAAGCCACTCAGAGGCGATCACGATCACTTTTGATGAGGGTGTGGATGTGGATGTGGACAAGGTCAGGCTGGCACTAAGTGAGTTTGAGCATGTTGAAGTGATCGATGATCTGGAGCACGGAATGTACCCTATGCCTACCGTAGCCACGGATACAGACACTACTTTTGTCGGGCGTATCCGCAAAGATACCTTTGCGGACAATATCCTGCATATCTGGGTGGTCGCTGATCAGCTACGGGTGGGTGCTGCGACCAACTCTATCCGTATCGCACAGAAATGGATAGAGCAAGAAGAGGATATCTAATGGAAAAAGATGTTAAAACTATAAAAACAGCTGCAGATCAAAGCCTGATTGAAACCATATTTGAAGGTGCTATCTGGAGAAGTAGGTTTATCGTCATCCTGGCAGTGGTCTTTGGATTGGTGGGTGCCATCATTCTCTTTGTGGTTGCCTCTTTTGATATCGCCTCTATCGCTAGCTATGCTTACCATGGGCTTTTTGCGCATCCCCATCCGAAAAATTTCCATGAAAATATCGTAGCAGCCATCATAGGAGCGGTCGATCTTTATTTGATTGCAGTCGTGATGTTTATTTTTTCTTTTGGACTCTACGAACTCTTTATTTCTGAGATCGATGAGGCCAACGGAAAAAGCGGCAGCCAAATTCTCGCCATACATTCGCTCGATCAGCTCAAAGATAAGATCGCTAAAGTGATCGTGATGGTGTTGGTCGTAAATTTTTTCCAGAGAGTACTGCATACCAATTTTAACACACCGCTGGAGATGCTCTATTTTGCACTCTCTATCACAGCATTAGCCGTAGGGCTTAGTTTTTTAAGTAAAGTAGGAAAACACTAATGACAAACAAACTATTTGTAGACGCCTGTCTAGGAAAAGAGACGCCATACACACCCGTATGGATGATGAGACAAGCAGGGCGTTACCTGCCAGAATATATGGCAGTACGTGCAGAGGCAGGAAACTTTTTGAATCTTTGTCATGACCCTGAAAAAGCCTGTGAAGTGTCACTGCAGCCTGTGGACATTGTAGGGGTAGATGCGGCTATTATGTTCTCTGACATTCTCGTCATCCCAGATGAAATGGGCATGGACTTGTCTTTTGTCAAAGGTGAAGGCCCTAAGTTTTCTGACCCACTAGAAACACAAGCAGACTTAGACAGACTCATCGGTGGCGAAGAGGCTGCAAGCAAGCTCACCTATGTATACGATACTATCAAGCTCATCAAAGAAAAGTTGGCAGACGACAAAGCACTTATAGGCTTCACCGGTGCCCCATGGACACTGGCAACGTATATGATAGAAGGTCAAGGCACCAAGACCTACAATATCTGCAAAAAGATGATGTACGCCAACCCTGCCCTGCTCCACAAGATCCTCGCCAAGGTCACAGAAGTAGTCAAATACTATATGGAGAAGCAGATCCAGGCAGGTATCGATGTGGTACAGATCTTCGACAGCTGGGCGGCTGCGATCGAGCCAAGTAACTATGACGAATTCAGCTGGAAATATATGGTAGAGATCGCCGACTACCTCAAGGCCAAGTATCCTCACATCCCTATCATCATGTTCCCCAAAGGCGTACCGGCGTTTATAGAGCAAGGCGGCGTATATGGTAATTTCGATGTATTTGGCGTGGACTGGGGCACCCCGATGGCACTTGCCAAAGAGAAACTGGGTGAGAAGTATATCCTCCAGGGCAATATGGAGCCCACCCGCCTCTACTCCAAAGAAGCCACCACCGAATCCGTAGAAAAGATCCAGCAGATCATGGGCGGCAAACGCCACATCTTCAACCTCGGTCACGGCATCCTACCCGATGTACCGGTAGAAAACGCCAAGCACTTTGTGGCTGAGTGTAAGAGAGTTTCTGGTAAAAAATAGGATTGATACTCCTTTAAGTTCACTTCTGTTACTATATGTATAGATATTATACATATAGTATAAGGAGTATGAAATGAATGTCATTAAAGTACGTAAAAACTTTATCTTAGACAAAGAAGTAGTCGAAAAAGCTCATGAGATTTTAAAATCCCAACACAAAAACTTTACAGAGGTGATAAGCCTTTATTTTAAAGCCATTGCAAAAGACCCTAGTATCTTAGCAACCATAGAAAAGTCTGCTAACAGGCGTACGGGTTCGTTTATAGGCATGCTAGATGGGCAAGTGGGTGATGCTGACTATAAAGAGATGAAAAAAGAGTACATCACCAAAACAGAGAAGCACTAGTGAATATTTTTTTAGATGCGAATATCTGTTTAGATTTGCTAGATACTACTAGACCTACTTCGGCAGGTTCCGTGAGCTGGTACATGAAACATAAAGATGACAGTGCTTTGAACTTTTTCTTCTCTGGAGACTTCATTACTACTTTTTACTATGTGTTGAGTGAAAGACGCAAGATAGACAAACAAAAGGTAGTCACCGCCATAGATGCTCTATGCTTTGAAATACAACCTTTTTACATCAACCATAATGACTTTTTACAAGCCAAAGATACTTTTGGAAATCATAAACTAGAAGACTTTGAAGATTTGCTCATACTACATTCTGCTCGGCGTTGTGGCTGTGATAGTTTTTTGACCAATGACATGGAACTTTTGGTATTGAAATCGTTTGAGACGATGCAGATAGGGGGAGTGTAGTTTGGAACTGGTATATCTATGGGTAGAAGAATATAAAAATATCCACAATCAGGGGTTTAATTTCTCTCCTAAATTTAACTGCAACTATGACCCCGATACCAACGAACTCACTATAGATAAAAGTGATGACTACATAGAAAACTTCTTCGGTGACAATATCAATGTGACGGCTATTGTGGGGAAGAATGGGAGTGGGAAGAGTAGTGTTTTGGAAATTTTAGATTCATTGAACATTAGTCAAAATTATAGATATATTTTTAAGAAAAATAACACTTTTTATATTGGTTTTGATGAGTATCGTATTATTTCAAATATTGAAGAAGAATATAATTTTGAACATATGTTTTATATAGAACAAAATCTTGATGAAGAAAATGTAATTTCAAGCTCATTATTACATTGTAATTATAATGACCCTATAAATTGTAAAGCATTAATTATTGCAAGTGTTCTAGAAAATGATAATCATAGTTTTGATTTTATAGATGAAAAATTTATTTTTAGATATTGGAAAGTAGAGATTAATAAATCCTTACCCGATTTAGATACTGGGCTTCAAAATTTAGATGAAAGGTATACACTCTATACTCAAATGGTAGAGAATGGTATTAATTATTTACATATATTCTCTTATGTCGCAATAAAATTAATTCAATATATCTTAGCTGAGGAATCATTAGAACAGTCAAGATATTGGATTTTATTAAATAATTTAAATGAAAACTTTACTGAAGAAAATTATTTAAATTTAGTCAATGAAATAGATTTAGAGAGATTTGATGATATTGGAAACTATAATTTAATTTTAGAAACATTGCAACAATATCAAGAGAGTGTTGATTCCATTGAGAGTGTTTTATCAAAAAGAGAAATATCAAGTAATGAAATTAAATCCTTTATAGATAGTGGCGTATATAAAACTTTTTATGGCTTTAGTAGTAATAATTTTAAATATAATATTATTGATATTAATTATTTAACAGATACAGGTTTAGAATTTTTAGATTTATCTTCGGGAGAACAACAAAGAATATCAAATGTAGCGTTATTTTTAGATTATATGAATAGTGACGAAGAAATTAGCCTTTTATTATCTCTTATAGATGAACCTGATACCTATTTACATCCAAGATGGCAAAAAGGTTTAATAGATGATTATATGCAATCATCTATTGGCTATCAAAGAAATATTCATATAATAATTACAACCCACTCCCCATTCCTCCTCTCCGACATCCCAAAACAAAACATCATCTTCTTAGATACAGACGAAGAGGGTAAGTGTAAAGTAGTAGACGGACTCAAAGAGAAAAAACAAACCTTCGGAGCAAATATCCATACCCTGCTAAGCGATAGCTTTTTTATGGAAGAAGGGCTTATAGGGGAGTTTGCTAAGGGGAAGATAGAAGAGGTTGTTAATTTTTTAAGAAATGAAGAAAGTAAAATTAAAGACCATATAGAAGCTGAAAAGATTATAGGTATTGTAGGCGAACCAGTATTGAAAATGCGTCTTGAAAGTATGTTAGATAATTATAAAATGGAACATAAAATAGAAACAGCAGAGGATATACAACAAAAGATAGATGCTTTACAACGTAAGCTTGCAGAGATAAATGATGGTTAAAATCCAATTAGATAAAGATATAGAAGCGTGGTATCTAAAAGAGATAGCGACTTTTTTTAAGAGAAATAAGACATATACATATAAACAGTTTGCAAAAATTGTTTATATGGCGTTAGGTATATCTTTTAAAAAATTGTTAATAGCATCACCTGATGAAATAGAAGCATATGCTAGAAAAATATCATTAGGGTCATTTAGTATTTCATTTGCTGATAGAGATGATTTTCTTAAGATTTACGAAAAACTTAGGTCGTCAGTATCTAGTAAAAACTTTTTAAATAAAGTTAATTTAAAAGTATGTCCGTATTGTAATAGAAATTACATTTTTAATTTTAAAAAAAATAAGAAAAATGAAGCGACTGCTCAGTTAGACCACTTTTATGATAAGAGTACATATCCTTATTTTTCACTTTGTCTGTATAATCTTATCCCTAGTTGTGCTATTTGTAAT
>CAMZLC010000155.1 GCA_947311605.1 uncultured Sulfurovum sp. | reverse complement strand
TCCATGCCGGCATTGTCCCAATTGCTATTGAAAATCACTTTGCTGCCATCTGGATTAGCGGCACCATAGGTCTCAGGATAGCTGTCGCGAATGTGTGATTGAGAGAAGTTCTGCACTTTGTATTGAGGGTTTTCATCCAGCTTGAGCGCAAAGACCTGACTATAGTTTTCTTCATGTGTGGTGACATAACACCACCCTGATCTTTCATAGTTTTTACAGCTTACATGTCCGCCACCCAATGCACTAGGCAGCATCGCCTTACCCAAGACATCAGGCTGGTCTAAATAGAACATATGAACCGGCAGACCTGTTAAAAACTCCACCACCACTTCATTACCCTGTGCATCATAGCCCATATCGCCATGACCACCCTCGCTGTATGTATTGCCATTATATTCATATCTCAAGAGATGCTCATTACTAAAGTTGATATCATAGACCCTCAATCCTTTTTGGTAATTATCCTTATCTATTTCATTGATAACAATATGATTACCTGAAGGAGAGACAGAGATCCAATCCATTTGTGAGGGTACCCAGCTGCCATTATTCATTTCCCAACTATTTTCTGGCACTACTTTGGGTGCATTCCATACCCTAGTTCTATTCTGAATATCGTAAAGTATGAGATAAATAGCCGTATCGTTTGGCTTTTTGGCACTAAAAAGCACATATTTGTCATGAGAGTCTATATTGCCTTCGTGTGGCCCGATATGTATGACATCATATGTATCAAATGAAGCAAGTTCATCCGCACAGCTTATACCGTTTGCATTTATCTTTCCCTTGATAAACTTCTTGGAAGTGTTGAGCACATAAAAGGTGTCTGGTTCGGTTGCAGACCAACGAAAATAGTCACTGTTTCTACTACACAAAGCAGCATAGGCTTCTGATCCTGTCAAATTTTTGGTATAGTCAGTCTCTTCGAGCGTGTGGGCATCATAAAGTCTGCTGCCGATCTTGAGAAGTGTTGCATCACTGTTCCAGGACTGCACTTTGGGGTAGTTTGCAATTGTGCCGTCAGCTTTGTCGATACGGGTGATAGAGGTGGCAAATACTGAATCCTCTACAGTCTCACCTGCCACTGGTCTGCTCACAGTATTGTCTATTGCTCTGGCTTCAAGGGTAGTTGTATCAGGATACGCGGCCTCAAAGTTGCAGTAGCCTATATCATTGAGATGGAGCATGCCTCTTCGAGCATTATACTGCTTACCTTCACAATCTCCTCCAGGGTATGACTCTTTGCTGTTAAGAGCACTTTTGATAGCATCGTAGGTTGTTTTGTTTTCAGCTGGAATAGCGGCATATCCTTCATTGCTCCCCTTAAACACATCATGCGTCAAAGCACCTATTAATAATCGTATGTCATCTTTAGTACCGATATCTGCCCTGTACCCTGCTATATAGCCGTGCTCGTTCTCTGGCAGTGTAAAAAATCTTCGCTCTGTCTGCTCTGCAAGATTCCAAATCTTAAGTTTGATACGAGGGTCTGTGCCTGTCCCCTCTACTCCATTCATTTGGACAAACCCTACTTTCCCTGTAAGTTTTTTCATATCAGCTCTGTCCATGCCAAAAGCAAACCAGCCGTCGATAGAAAGTGTCAAGCTTCCGTCATCTCCATAGCCCTGATCTTGCAGATACTTCATGATATAAAATGCCTGTCCTCCTCCTTGAGAATGCCCCATGACTGCAATTTTATTCAAAATAAGTTTGTGCTGTGCTACAGCATAGTCAATAGCATTTTGCACAATAGTAGCACCTTCAGATGAGTCATAGCTACCTCCCTGTTCTGCACCAATAACAAAGTATCCTTTCGATGCCAAAAACTCCATGATGCCGCTATAGTCATCAATATGAGGTGTGTCTCCTCCTCCTTCTAGAAAAATAACCACCGGTGTATCAGGCATGATGGCTTTTTCTGGATAATAAATAACATAGTTGTCGTCGCTAAGCCCTGCATTAGGATATCTCAATACCTCTAGATTACCAAATGCTCCAAACGCATTGGGCTCAGCCGCCTCGTTGACCACGACCGTTCTTGTGACGCTATCGGCTGCATTGCCTGCCGCATCAGAGACGTTATAGGTCACTGTATAGGTTCCAGCTGTTGCCGTATTAACTGTTGAGCTTGTTTGAATATTGGCAGTAATATTACCGTCTTTATTGTCAGATGCTGTGGCACCTGCATCAGTGTATGTATCTCCTACGGTCAGTGTTACGGATGCTTCTCCCAAGAGAGTGATGATAGGCTTGGTGGTGTCGGGTGCGCCAGGCAATATCATGACTTTGATATAATCCACACTCGACACATACCCATGCTCTTCCATGACACTTAAGCGAAACTCCAATGTCGTAGCCACAGCAACTTCAGGGGCTACAAAAGTAGCCCGAACAGTATCTTCTCCATTCAATGCTACTGGGGTTCCTTTGGTCTGGATCCATGTATATTTTAGATTGTTGTTTGAATTAGAGCTACTACCCGAACCATCCAACACAACATGATCACCAGAATGAACAATTTGATTTGCCCCAGCATTGGATGTGGCACAGCCTGTCATAAGCAACGCCAATAAAGCTATCAGTACATAATGTATATTTTTCATCATTTCCCTTTGAGACTTAAGTGGACAACCAAAAATAGAAGAAAATAGAGAAAAAGCAACATCCGAAAGACAACACGGTGCACTATTGGTGGCCCAGCCAACTCTAGATTAGAGTCCTGTGGCTTTCCGTCCTCACCTCACGGAAAGTTTGGCTTTTTCAATACCGTATATTTGGTATATCAGGTCGCAGTATAGCGCAAAGTTACGATAGAAGTCAAGAATGGGGTTTGCATGTCAGCTAAAACAGTGCCTCATCCATTTCAGAGGGCTTCTTGAGTCCCATAAGCTTCAGCACCGTAGGCGCTATATTGTTGAGACCGCCGCCCTCCTGCAGTGCAGTCACCCCTTCTGCGATCACAAAACACCAGACCTCTCCCACCGTATGATTGGTCAGGGTATACCCCTGGGCATCGCACATCTCTTCACAGTTGCCATGGTCTGAAGTGAGCAAGATATTGTATCCCGACTCCTTCGCTTTTGCAATAATCCGCTCCAATTCGTGATCCACGGCATGCACCGCCTCTTTGGCGGCCTCATAGTTCCCGGTATGGCCCACCATATCTCCGTTGGCAAAATTCACCACAATAAAATCATAGGCTTCTTCCATCGCTGTCAACACTGCATCCCCTACCTGAGGGGCAGACATCTCTGGCTGCAGATCGTAGGTCTTGACATCCGGACTGGGGATCAAGACTCTGCTCTCTCCGATATACGGTGTTTCAACTCCTCCATTGAAAAAGAAGGTCACATGGGCATATTTCTCTGTCTCTGCAGTATGCAGCTGTCTTAGCCCCGCCTCTGCGACCACTTCGGCCAATGTATTTTTCGGTGCCTCCTTGGGAAAAAGTACCGGATAGGGAAATGTCGCATCATACTGCGTGATCGTGGCGATATGCAGGGAAGTAAACTTGCGCTCAAACGCAGAAAAAGTACGGTCTCCCAGTGCTGTGGTGATCTCTCTTGCTCTGTCTGAACGGAAATTGGTCATGAGCACCGTATCTCCCTCCTGCATGCCACCATACCCTGCAAATGCCACGGGCAGGATAAACTCATCTGTCTCTCCTCTAGCATAAGACTCCTCTACATAGGCTAGAGGAGAAAGGCTTGTGGCAGGGCTTGCCTGGGCTATTGCGCGATACCCTTTCTCTACTCTCTCCCAGCGGTTATCCCTGTCCATCGTATAAAATCTCCCTCCAAGTGTTGCGATATGGATCTGTGTATCCGCTATGGATTCCATCTCTTCAATGTATGGCTTCACGGAGGCAGGCCCCACATCTCTGCCATCAGTGATCAGGTGCAAGCAAACCTGTTTCCCTCTGGATGCTGCCAGCTTTGCGAGTCCTATGGTGTGCTGTATATGAGAGTGTACCCCGCCATCACTCAGTAATCCGATCAAATGGATCCGCTCACTTTGATCCAACACAGCAGTCAATACTTCGTTCTTCTCCATGCTTCCGTCTTCCAATGCCAAAGAGATCTTGACCAGATCCTGATACAGAATACGTCCGCTGCCTATGGTCATATGTCCCACTTCCGAATTGCCCATCTGCCCTTCGGGGAGCCCCACACTTAAGCCATGAGTGGAGATCAGGGCATGCGGCACCTCCTTGAAAAGCCTGTCATAGGTAGGTGTTGAAGCATCTTCAAATGCATTGCAGGTGCTGTTTGGTTTATTGCCTATACCATCGGTAATCATCAAAATTGTTTTCTTTTGTTTCATCTTTCCATCTCACCTATAAAGTTTTTACTAAAATTATAGTAAAATACCATTTCTTGTCTAATAATTTAATGAATCCCAAATATTTGGGAGAACGGGTGGGTTTGGCTTGTATTACCTCTATCAGATCTTTGATATCAATCTCTTTGGCTATATCTCTGTACGCGCTGGCGTAGCATTTTTTCTGGCATTTTGCCTGACTATATTTCTACTCCCTAGGTATCTTGCCTGGGCTATTTCTCGCAACGCCAACCAGCCCATTAACAAATATGTGCCTATCCATGAGTACAAGCAGCACACGCCTACTATGGGCGGTGCGGTCTTTGTCATCTCCACGATCATCGCTTCACTCCTGACGATCGACCTGAGCAACTGGT